>JAIFNC010000190.1 GCA_020047935.1 Bacteroidota bacterium | reverse complement strand
GTAGCCGGAGCTATAATCAAATAATAAACGAAGAACTTCTACTTTATTGCAAGGTTCTGCATCGTAATTCGGATTATCGATAATGGCAGTTTCAATTATTGAGCGTTCGGAATTAGTAAAATGCTGAATAACAAGAAGCTCGGTACCCGAAAGCATCCAAGCGAAAGTTGCACTTAAGAAAAAACTTACCAATACTCGATACACTGCCATTTTAGTTGATAAATACGATTTTAGTTAATGTTAGGAAATTTTAAATTTTGTACAAAGCATTTATGGCTTCCTGAATATGTTGTGCAGGCTTATACTGCGAATTAAACGTATGAATTACTGTACCTTGTTTATTAACTACGTAGGTAACTCTGCCTTTTAACATACCTAATAAGTCGTTAGGTACTCCGAATAATTTTCGAATTGCATCTTCGGGGTCGGAAAGTAAAATGAAAGGCAATTGATTTTTTTCTGAAAATTTTAAATGACTTTCCGGCGAATCGGTGCTTATACCAATCACTTCGGCATCAATTTCTTTAAAAATTTTATATTGATCGCGAAAATTGCATGCTTCAGTAGTACAACCGGGTGTTTCGTCTTTGGGGTAAAAGTAAATTACCAAATTCTTTTTACCCACTAACGAATCGATAGTAAAATTGATATTGTGCTGGTTTTTAAGCGTGAAAGATGGAATTTTGCTTCCAATTACTATTTTTGACATGTACTTTATTTTAAATTAGAAAATTTGGTACGAAATAAACAATAAAAAATAGATTAAAAGATAGAAACGGTAGAAATTTCGGAATTTAACAAAGTTTTCACTTTCGGGAGTATAAAAACCAAGCAAAGCTTTGGTTTCCAGCCAAAACCAAGGCTTTATATTTATTTTCCAGTCGGTGGTGCTATATACAATTTTACGAAATTTGCTTCGGTAAATACCCAATGGCAAGCCCCAAATGCTAAACATGATAATCCAAAACCAGCTAATGTATTCCATAATCTATTTTTTTGGAAACCAAGGTATAAACGTGCTTGTTTTACGAATGTATTCGGCATATTCGGGCTTGTTGGTTTTTAACGATTTTTCGAGCAATGCCACACCGGAAACCTTAATAATTAGTGCTGTCATAAGTACCGCACCAATAATGGTAAAGTAACTGCCGGCTGCCAAAGCAAAAAGTCCAAACGCCCACCATACCGCCGAATCGCCAAAATAATTTGGGTGGCGTGTATATTTCCAAAAGCCGGTTTGCAACACCTTGCCTTTATTTGCCGCATTGCCTTTAAAACGAGCCAGTTGGTAATCGCCGCCGGCTTCAAAGGTAAAACCGATAAGCCAGACAACCACGCCCAAATAATCGAAAAAATTAAGGTTTGCGGAGCTTTGCAGGTATTGCGCACCCAGCAGCGGTGCCGAAATAAACCACATAAGCACTCCTTGAAGTAAAAAAGTTTGAAAAAAACTTACGTACCAATAGCGGTGTGCACCGTATTTTCTGCGGAATTCTTGGTAGCGAAAATCTTCGGGTTTGCCAACATTACGCCAAGCCAAATAAACCGAAAGACGCAAACCCCAAATGGCAACCAAACCGGTAACCATTAGTTTTCGCGGTTCGTAGCCTTGCCCGAAATAATAATATACACCGGCAGCTACCACAAAACCAACCCCCCAAAACATATCTACAATGCTTACATTTTTAAGGTAAACGCTTGCAATCCAAAGGCTTGTCATTAGTGCCATAATGGCAGCAAAAGCCCACAAATATATTTCAAAAAAACTCATAATTAGTTATTTTAAGGTTACAGAAACCGAAACTGCGCCCAAGCCGGCATTTATACCAATAGCCGGCGAAATATTGGTTACAAGCAAAGGTTCTTTGCCGGTAAGTTCTACCAACTTGGTTTTTATAAAGGCAACGCCTTTTGGGTTGGCGGCATGGGTAATAATATATTCTTCAATTTCGCCGTTTTTGGAAAATTCTTTAACATGCGACATTATTTTTTTCAAATTTGCACGTTGCGAAAAGGTTTTGTCGTAGTTTATTGCTTTGCCGTTTTCATCTACCGAAATTATTGGTTTCAAATTAAGCAATTTGGCTATAAACCCTTTCAATGGCGAAACTCTTCCGCCGCGAACCATATATTTTAAGGTTTTTACGCTAACATAAATTCTCGATTTTTGAATTCGTTGCTGTGCCAATTCAATAATTTTCTCGTAAGGCAAACCAAACTCAATATTTTTTGCAATATCAACCAAAACTAATCCCAACATGCCCGACAGACTTTTCGAGTTAATTACCGTAATTGGTTTATTAAATTCGGCACTTATTTTTTGGGCGGCTTTTGCACTGTTACCGCAGGTTCCGCTCAGTTGATCCGAAATATGCACCGCTATAATTGCATCGTAGTGCGATGCTAAATGCGAATACACGTTTTCGAAAGCTTTTTGGTTAATTTGTGTGGTACTTGGGTTTTTGGTTTCTTTGCCAAACATTTCGAAAAATGTTTCCGATTTCAGCGTTATGTTATCCAAATACATCGATTCGCCAAACTGAATGCCGATTGGCAGCATCTGAATTTGGTATTTGTCAATCAGTTCATCAGTTAAGTCGCAGGTAGAGTCGGTGAGGAGTGCAATATTCCACTTCCGGTTATACGCTGCATCGTGCTGCCTAACCATGTCTTCGGCTTTCTGAAAGCTTAGCGTACCCACATTTTTTAGTTTTTGAAAAAGTTCAGCAGGTGTATTGGTATGTACATGAATTCGGCGCAATTTATCGCTTCCTGCTACCACAATCGAATTGCCGAATTGGTTCAGAATGTTGGCAATGTGCGTTTTATCGGCATGGCAATTTTTAATAAGTGCCTCGGTGCAATAGCGGTGCGTTATTACTTCATCGTCGTGTTCGTGCAGTTCGTCGAGCTGAATGGCGCTGGCCGAATAGTTGCTTAAACTGCGCACATTGTTAGTTTTTAGCAACTCAATTATTCCTTCAACAAACAGTACAAAACCTTTGCCGCCGGCATCAACTACATTGTTGGTTGCAAGCACTTGCAGTTGGTTTTTGGTGTTTTCCAACGATTTTTTTGCCGTTTCCAGCGATTCAATCAGCAGTTGTTTGAAGTCGGTGGCATGGCGATTTTCGTAAATATAGTCAGCCCAATCGCGAATAACGCTAAGCATGGTACCTTCCACCGGGTTCGACATGGCTTCGTACATGTATTTGATGGAGCTTTTCAGACTTTGGGCAAATTCTGCAATGCTTATTTTACCGGTATTGGTAGTTTCGGCGCTTACGCCGTACAAAAATTGGGCGAAAATTATTCCCGAATTGCCTCTGGCGCCATACATTGCAGCTTCTGCCATAGCATTTACCGATATTTTATACGAACGATCGGGCAGCCAATTTTCTAAAATAGACCGAATGGTCGATGCCAAGTTGGTTCCGGTGTCGTGGTCGGAAACCGGAAAAACGTTTAATTTATTTATTTCGGTTTGGTGGTCAATAATTTTACCGGCTCCGGCTTTAAAAGCATAATACAAATTTCGTCCGTCGATAAGTGCCAATTTGTTAATAACTTTCATGTTAACGGCTTTTTATAGTAAATTTTGTAATGTGTGCATAATAGATTAGTGCGCTTTGCGAAGTAAAAATAGTTATTAATCCAAACAAATTTATACAAAATTTAATTTTAACAATTATTTAATTGGTTGTGTATGTTCAACCTCCGCTGCTTTTATTTGTTGTACGTTTTTTTTGCAATTTTCAACCAAATTTCTTAAATTATTCTGCAATCCGGTACGGAATTTTAATATTTACCACATATTTGTCGGGCAATTGGTTTATGGTAAGCAAATTATCCGAATTGTACGAAAGTTTGAGCATGTCGCCAACGTTTTTCAATCCAATGCCTTCGCCTTTTCGTTTTCGCGCGTATTTTTCAACTTCGTTTTCAATTTCAATTTCTACATAATCGTTTTTTTTCGAAATAAGGGTACGAATTGAAACTTCATTTAAACTTTCGTAAACGCCATATTTCACGGCATTTTCGTACAGCGGTTGCAAAATCATGGTCGGAATTTGGCAGTTAAGGCTTTCGTTATCAATGGTATATTCTAATTTCAACTTTTCACCAAAACGTATTTGTTCAATTTCTAAGTATTTTTTACAGTTTTCGATTTCAACTTTTAAGTTCGAAAACTGATTTTCGGATTTTGAAATTGAATACCGAAAATAATCGGCCAAGCTTAGCACCATTCGGTGTGCTTTTTGGGCATCGGTTAAGGTTAGCGAACTAATTGAATTTAAGCTGTTAAACAAAAAATGCGGATTTATTTGTGCTTTCAGCATTTTAAGTTCGGCTTGTCGGTTTGCCGAAATAAGTTGGGTTTCGCTGATGGTTTTTTGTTGCAAATTGCTATAATTCTGCTCGGCAAAATAAAGCAACACCAAAATTCCGTACATCAAATAGCCAAAAATTACGCGCCAAGTTATTGATTGTTGCGAAAACTGAACGTAAGTTATTGATTCGTTGAATAAATACTCATTTAAATTCTTAACAATCAATATCCAAAAAAGTACCAACAGCGATGCAGCCATAAACTGGTTTAGCACTAAATTAAACAACCCCGGTTTGCCCGGTTTTACATATTTGGCATAGTAAGGTATTGATATATAGAATAAACCGAGCGCATAACTGTATAAAAACGAATCGACAATAGCGTGCAACCAGCTGAGATTAAATTGCAGATGTAAAACAGAAATCTGGATAAATGAAACCATTATCCAGATTCCGGCATAAAACAAAAAGAACTTAGGGTTGTTATAAAAAGAGGCTTGCATATTAATTTATTAATTCGCCGCCGCCAAATACACAGGCACCTTTAATAACCAGTTCGCTGTCAGAGCTGTCAAACGAAGGTTTTACGGTACGTTTATCAACAAATCCGCCCATAACATTGTCCATTTTAATATGAATAACCCAGTCGGTTGGTACAATTAAAGTTATGCCGCCAAATACGTTATTCAATTCCAATACGGTTCTTCCGGCAGGCAATTTGGTTTTGGTAAGGTCTATTTCGCTTCCGCCAAAAATATTATTCACCTCGCCGCCTTTAAAATACTGGGCTTCAAATATTTTTTTCGAACCACCAAATACGTTGTTTTCGTCCAGTCTTTCTGTATCGAAATACTCGGTACCGCTAAAATTTATATGCTTTTTCCAATTATGATCGCAATTTTCACTAGCAGGTTTTTTCTTTTTGAAAAAACTAAATAGAATTATCAAGCCTACCGAAATTATTATTACCGGCCAAAAAACTTTTTCCATATTAAAAGGAACCTCAATTACATCGGGAAGAATAAAAACGGTACCTACACCCAGCATCACTATACCAAAACCAATACTGTCGCGGTCGAAAATTGAAATAAGCCCAATGGCAATAACCAATGCTTGCCACGAAAACACAACCGACTTATAATAAGGGTCTAACAGTTCCAAATTGAAACCAAGCAGCAAACCACCGGCCGCCAAAACCAATAAACCGAACATTACTTTTTTCATAGAGAAGAAACTTTTTTGAGTTTTTGTACCTTCTTCAAAATTACGCATTGTTTCCATAATTCAAAAATTTAAAATTATTAATTATGAAACAAAGATATGGCAGCCGAGTATCCAAAAACAGCCTAAATCGACGAAACCGGGTTTTAAACCCGACGAAACCGGGAATTGGTAATGCGAAGCAATTCAGTTGAAAGCAAAACCCCGATGAAACATTGATTTTAATGATTATCCGCAATTTTACAAAATAAATGTATGTTATATAAATATATCGTACCGGTTTTCTAATTAACAACGTGCTTAAGCACATTGACAAAGTTGAGTCGAAATTGGCTTCAGCCAAAACTGAAAACTAAATTATTGATATTCTGTTATTTAGTTTTGGCTAAAGCCAATGTAAGCTGTTAATTTGCAACGGTATATAGTTCGACAAGCTCACTAACCCAGCCGTTGTTAGTCAAAAAAACAAAAGATTGAGCGATTGCGGATATGCATTTTGATTTTTTATAATTTTACAGATTAATCCATTATTTTACTTCGGAATTTATTGTATAAGAACGAAATAAGCAGCAAAAGTACCCCCAACAATACGAACACAATGGTTTTTGAAATGGTGTTCAGATGCGAAATATCGTACACAAACAGTTTTGCTAAAGTTACTGCAAATAAACCAATTGCACCAATTCGCAAATATTGTTGCTTTTTCCAAATGCCAAGTACAATTAACCACAACGCATAAACTCCCCATAAAATGCTTAAACCCAATTTGTACATTTGTTGCGATTGTGCCAAATCCATCAGATTAATCAGTTCGCTGCTCAGTATCCATAAAATACTTGTATGCAAAACAATAAACGCAATTCGTTGATAATTGGCAAGCATTTTTTCAGGTCTGCATAGTTTTATAAGCGACCAAACAGCCGGAATTAAAAATACATACGAAATATAGCGAATACCAATGTACGTAAATCCGCGAGGATAGTAGTTTGCTAAGTTCTGACTTAAATAGGTTTCGCGTAATTCGCTCATTGTAAGCAATCCATAGGTTAAAAACATAGCAATTGCCAAAAGATGAAGCCCGTAGTTAATTACATGCAATTCTGCATTTTTAATAAATTTGAAATTGACAAATGCCAAAAGCGAAACAAACACTAAGGAATAGTTCAATACCCAAATTCCTTTGAATTTATTGAGTTCGTAATTAAAATAATAGTCGGGATAATTTGGGTCGTAACCTGCAATAATTATTGTTGAGTCGGTATAAAGTTGGTTATAATAGGTTTCAATTTCAATTCGAAAAGCAAAATACAACACTGCAATAAGTATTGCAGGAATCGAGTAGGCAATTATATGATACAAACCTTGTTTTCCTGCAAGTGGCGAAACATATTTCTTATTTATATTCAACCAATTAATAAAACCATAAGCAGCAATAAAAAGCGCCGAAATCAGAAAATTTGTGTTGAAAATTGGTAAAACTCTAGTTTCGGGCTGTGCCTGAATATACCTATTGTATGCCTCAGACCAATCGTGAATTAAGCTAAAAAAGGCAAGAAAAAACAACGGATAGGCTAGCATTTCATAGAAAGGAGTATTTTTGGTTCTGCCAATCCAAAACAACAACGCAGCTTCGAATACCCAAAACAGCGTAACCCAATTGCCGCTTAACTGCACCGGAATTGCCAAAGTTACGAACACCAACGCCAAACCGATAACCAAATACAGCAAATTTTTATCAGCAGATTTTTGCCTGATAATAAGTAAACTAACCACTGTATGTATGATTGCGTTACCAAGAGTATATAAGCCCAAAAGTTGTTTTCCTGTTTCATTATTTTCGAGCAAAGCATAACCAAAGCCATAGAAAATAAAGGTATTAAGCAATAAAAGAAAGATATCGGCTTTTTCAAATTTTTCTTCTCGAACCAGTTTATAAACTAAAAAAGTGGTATAAAAAATTGCAAAAAAGATACTTAGGAAAACAAACGCTAAAACATAATGATTCGATTTCCAATACTTTTTAAACGAAACGATAAGAATTCCTAAATTAATTATAACCATGTAGCTGAATAATATAGCCACATTTCCGGTTTCGTCGCTTAATAAAAACGGAATGGCATAAGCACCCACAAAACCAATATGTGCAATTACTTGCCTGTTATAATTAAGTGCCGCAAAAATAGTAATTACTGTAAAAAAAAGCATGAGCAAAAATGCCGGAATTTGCTGAAAAAGTGCGTAATAGCTATAAGCTGCGTAGGTAATAAAATACAAAATTGCCATTGAACCGCTCATTAACACCGCACTGTAATCGATATACTTTTCTTTAAGCTTTATAGCAAAGCCAAATAACACAGCACCAAATATATAAGCCATAATTATTCGTGTAAGCGGACTTATCAGTTCATGATCGATGGCATATTTAGCACCGATTGAAACACCTATTACCGTTATAATTATCCCAATTTTACTGATTAAATTTTCGCCAATAAACTGTTCACTGTTAAAACTGAAATTTGGAATTTTGTCGAAAATACTTTCAGCACTTTCATTCTTCATTTTTCGTTCGTAGGCAGCTCGTTCAAACGAATTTTCTGATGCAACCGCTATAGGCTTTGCGGTAAATTCAACATTTGTTACTTCTTTTATCTCTTCCTTCGGGGTCGAAATCGTTTCATTTTCAGCCGCATAAAGTAGCTCAAGTTCTATGCGTATTGCTTCTATTTCCTTAAAAAAACTATCTTGCCTTTTAGAAAGAATTTCGAGTCGTTCAAAAAGCAATCGGATTCGTAACTTATTTTCATTCATAAGTATCAAATTAGTTTTAATCAAGTAAATGTACAAAAAAAGGAGAACAAATTGTATTAACTACACAATATTTTTAAAATAATCGATTGTTTTAATCAACCCTTCATTAAGCTTAACTTTTGGTTCCCAACCATTTAACACTTTTTTTGCCAGCGTGATGTCTGGCTTGCGTTGGGTTGGGTCGTCCTGCGGCAAGGGCATAAAAATCAGTTTCGATTTTGAACCGGTCAATTGTATGGTTTTTTCTGCCAATTCCAACATGGAAAACTCTTCCGGGTTACCCAAATTTATTGGTCCTATAATACTGTTGTCGGTATGCATTAAGCGAATAAAACCTTCAATTAAGTCGTCGACAAACTGAAAACTACGCGTTTGAGTTCCATCGCCGTAAATAGTAATATCTTTATTTTGAAGGGCTTGCACAATGAAATTCGAAACCACTCTGCCATCGTTCGGATGCATTTTGGGCCCGTAGGTGTTAAATATTCGAGCAATTTTTATGGCTACTCCATTTTGCCAATGGTAGTTCATAAACAAGGTTTCGGCTACACGTTTACCTTCGTCATAACAAGCACGCTGCCCAATTGGGTTTACATTGCCCCAATAATCTTCGGTTTGCGGGTGTATTTCGGGGTCGCCGTATACTTCGCTGGTCGAAGCTTGCAATATTTTGGCTTTTATTCGTTTAGCCAACCCCAGCATGTTTATGGCGCCCATAACCGATGTTTTTACGGTTTTTATTCCGTTGTACCGGTAATGTATGGGCGAAGCAGGACAAGCCAAGTTGTAAATCTCATCTACTTCAATAAAAAACGGCATGGTAACATCGTGCCTAATTAGCTCAAAATAAGGATTATCGAGCAAATGAACAATATTTTGTTTGTTTCCGGTGAAGTAATTATCCAAGCAAATAACTTCGTTGCCTTCATTTAACAGTCGTTCGCATAAGTGCGAGCCTAAAAATCCGGCACCTCCGGTTACTAATATTCGTTTTCGCATTATAGGTATCTAATTTATAATCAAATTATTATTCACTGAATTGTTAAACCGGCTACTCAACCCTTAAATTATTTATTACGTTTTTATTCAAGCTGCTTTTAATTGAAATATAAGTCATTAGCAAACTTATAACCGCAATTCCGAGCACTAAAAGTACTAAATAAATTCCGGAAAAACTGTACGAATTCGATAAAATTGAGGGCAAAATACCTACCAATGCCGAAATAATTGCCAACAATAGCGAAATAAATAAAACTACCGATTGTTCATAAAAAAACAAGGTAAATATTTGCTTTTTTGAAAATCCAACGGCTTGCAGCAGACCAATTTCCGAGGTTCTGTCGGTAAGGTTTCGTGCAATGGCAATTCCCAACCCAAAAGTTCCAATAAGCAAGCCGAAAAAGCCAAGTAGCAGAAACACATTCAAGTACGTATTGGTTACCGCATAAAAATTGCTCAAACGTTGCTTTGTAGTTTCAAGTTCAATACCATATTCGCCAAAAGTGTAGTTAATGTTCTGATTTAATGCAGTTAATGTATCCGATGTGCTTTCGATAAGCATAATTTTGCTACCGGCAATACTTGGAAAGTTTCGGTTGAAATGACTTTCCGAAATCAATACACTTCCTTGAAATACTGAGTTTTGAATGCCGGCTATTAACACCAAATTCAATGTTTCGCCCAATTCGTTGGTATACGTTATGGTGTCGCCCAATTTTTTTTGAATGCCCCATTGCAACACGGTTTGGTCGATTACAGCCGGAATGGTTTTTTTAGCGTATAACTTATTCAATTCTAGCCAAATACTATCCTTTGAAACCGTATGTATACTGCTTGCAAAAGAAAAATTTGAATTTTCAAAAAAGGATTGATTCGGCACACCTAAAATTCGTGGGTTCGTAATTTTATTTTGATTCAAACAGTCGGCCCGGTCGCCTTCGGTAGCTTTAATATGTTCAAAATGAAGCAAATTATGCTGCATTTCTGCATCAAAATTGTATTTTTTTTGAGTTTCTTCTGTGTTGAAATTGCCCAAAACCGGTACCGAAAATTCCGCCCAAAACTCGAACCCGCCGGTACCGGAAGGCTTATGGTTGGCGGTTTCGTTAAAGGTTCGCCTATTTGCTCCGGTAATTATTAAGCTAAAAACCCCAATGGCAAACAAAATAAGTACCGACATACTGCGGAACTTGAAAAATGCCAAATTACGTAAGGCTAAGTTTGTAAGCGAGTTATAGTTGCTTGTTGTTTTTTGTTGAAGTTGAGTTAAGTAAAAATTTACAAGCAAAATGCTCGAAATCAGAAGCAATCCGCCCGACGACAAAAATAAGCTTGAATTAGCGGTTTGCCCGGTAAAAATCGCATAAAAACTTATCAGTAAACCAATTGTAATGCCTGAAATTGCAGCAATAAATTGCCAAACTATTCGGCTTTTTTTTATTTTTTTCTCTTTGGAAACAACGCTTTGGGCAGTACCAAGTTTGGTATTCTTCAAAGAATAGTAAAGTGTTATAGCAGAAATAATTAGCACCGAAATAAAACCATAAAGCAATGCTCTTTCGGTAACAAAAACTTCCAATGCGTTTGTTTGCACCGCACCGTACCAAACCGAATTTAGGGCACCCACCATAAGGTAACTGTACGGAATACTTAAAAGCGTTCCCAGAAGCGCCGAAAAGACAGTAATACCCATAATTTCAAGCAGTTGTAATTTAAAAATTTGTTTTTTTGAAAAACCAATTCGCATTTGAAGCTCGAATTCCGAACTTCGATGTTTCAAATTTAAGCCGTAAATAAGGTAAATAAGCATTAAAGCCGCCGCAATAATAAAAAAACCAAGCGACAAGAAAAGTTGGGCAAAATCGACCGAGCCCAAAGCGGCTTTATTGGCAAGTTCTTTTGCCGAAATAATTGCAAAACCTAGCTGCTCCGGCAAAATAGTTTGCTTAATGGCAGCTAAAATTTTCGCGCTGTCGGTTTGGTTTGCATTAAAACGCAAGCCGGTTTCGAAGCCGAATTTGTTTGCCCAAAGTTGTCTGCCGGATTGCAAATTTATAAATGCTTTTGGCGTGCCTTTAAATTCGTCCCAGTAGGTTTCGTCTTTATCGCGAATAGCCTTAAAATCAATGGCTACGCCGGCATCCCAGTCGCGGCAATTTCCGGCATCGCTCAAACCGGGAAAATTTGGCATTAAATCGGAGTCGGAAATCGGGTGGTTTTCAGCAATTATCACTGCTATTTTAAATGTACTTTCAGTAAGAATTAATTTTTCGTTCTTATCCGGAATCCAGTATTTTAGATGTAAAGTATCGCCTATTTTTACGCACAAATCGGTGGCAAGCCACTTATTTATAATTATTTCGTTGGTTTTTAAATTAAAACCGAATTTTTCGGTTTCGGTAGCAGAAACAAACGAATAGGGTGTTTTTTTATCTTGAAATCTAATTTCGTTAACCAAATACGTACTATTTGAAATTGATTTCAAATTAATTGGTTGTAAGTTTTTTACAATCACTGAATCAATAAAAATTCGGTTCGAACTAAGTTGGATTACAGAATCGTTTTGTAGTTTTTCCAATTTCAATCCATAATCGGCAAGTGCCAAATTTTCAGTTATTTTCAGCATTAATTCCGAAGCTGCATAAAGATTGTTTTCAGCTTCCGAAGCAGTTTCAAAAAGTATTAAATTGCTGAAATCGCGGTTTTCCTTATCTAGTAAGCTCGAATTTCGAGCAATAAATATCGAATTTTCAGGCACTTGCGAATTTCGTAAACTGAATCTTCCGCCTTGGTTATCGGCTAAAATCTGTTTAACGGTAAATCGGCCCGAATTCATTCGGTCGGTTTCCGAAGCAAACGGCGCATTAAGCGGAATTAATTGTGGCTTTTGCAATTTAACAATAAATTCGTCGCCCGGTTTTAAGTTTAATTTGGCTGCAATGGTTTGATTTATTGCTACTTCATTTTCTGCCAACCGGAAACTTTCGGCACTAAAAAATCCGGCAAAATTCGAATCGCAAACAAAAATACTTACATTATTTGCGCGCAATTCGGCATCGGGGTTGGCTGCAAAAGCTTTCAAAAACAATACATCGGCAGTTTTTACATCCAATGCTTTGCTTAGTTTGCGGTTCAGTTCTGAAGTAAAGAAACGTTCGCCTGAACTAAAAACATGGCTTGTCGAACCCAATCGATTTTTTGCCATTGTTTGCAAACTGCCTTTTACCGAGTCGCCCACGATTATGGAACCGGTAATTACCAAACTGGCAATAACTATAGCAAATCCGAGTAAAAAATGTTGTTTTTTGTAGAAAGAAAGACTTGCGGAAATATATCGAGTTGATTTCATTTATACTGTAATTTATTTTTGCTCAATCAATTTTCCTTCCTGCAGTCGAAAAACTTTTTGCGCTTTACTTGCTACTTGCAAAGAATGCGTTACCATAATCAAAGAAGATCCAAATTGTTTTGCTGAATTTACAAGCAAATCGGCAACTGCTAATGCATTAGCTTCGTCGAGCGAGCCGGTAGGTTCGTCGGCAAGCAATAGTAATGGCTTGTTAATTAAGGCTCTGGCAACTGTAACACGCTGGCTTTCGCCACCGGAAAGTTGTGCCGGACGTTTCAATTTCAAGGTTTCGATGCCTAATTGTAGCATTAATTCGCTGCAATATTGGTTTAGGCTTTGTTGGTTAGTTCCGTTTTTTTTTGCCAGCGTGGGTAACATAATGTTTTCATATACTGTAAGTTGCGGCAACAAATGGTGCTGCTGAAAAACAAAACCTATTTTGGTATTTCTGAAATTGGCCAATTCCGGTTCCGTTTTACGCAAAATATCTTCATTGTTAAAAACATAAGTGCCGGAATCGGGCTTATCCAGCGCACCCAAAATATTAAGCAACGTACTTTTTCCGCAGCCCGACGGACCAATAACGGCAACCGATTGGGCGGAATTTAGTTCGAAAT
Organism: Bacteroidota bacterium; assembly: GCA_020047935.1. GTDB lineage: Bacteria > Bacteroidota > Bacteroidia > Bacteroidales > JAIFNC01 > JAIFNC01. The sequence goes on along the minus strand of JAIFNC010000190.1, from coordinate 1,903 downwards.
CTAACTTAATCAGCACTTCACGAACCTTGTTTTCAGCCGACCAAGTATACGACTTTGAAATTGTATTGAGTTTTAGCAGCATATTTTTAGCTATTTAGGTACAAAATTAAAAAAAATGTTCGAACTATCGGAATTTATAACGATTACGCTTTCAAATTAGTCTTTTTCAACTTATTTCAAATAAGCAACTTGCAATTACAAAAAAAAAATAGCTGACCATCTAACTAGTCAGCTACTTTCCATCCGTATTTTCGATGTTGCAATTACTTATTCGGAAAAGTAAACGAGATTGAAGCACCAAGCGAATTTGCAGCATAAGAAACATTATTCCCAAACTTGTAATTTATTGATGTGTATGTTATTGCCGCCCATTTATAGCCTAATTCGAACCTTGGTCCAATGGTGCTTGTAAAATCGACATCGGGGAAAAAACCATCGCCTTTTAATCCTACGTTCAGATGCTTGGTAATACCTATACCAATTCGAATATCGTTTTTTAACTTGATATAGGGAATTAGATTAAACGGCAGCCTGGTTAGATAAATATTGGCATTTTCGGCAGCAGTGGTGTTGTACTTTATTCCTAAGGAAGTACGAAGCATCAGAAAATCGATGTTAGCGAACTGAAAATCGGCGCCCACTGCCAAAAAACCGCCTTGTCCGGCTTTTACCGATTGGTCGTCGCCGGTAGTGAAAATAACATTTAGCAATTCATCGCCGCCGTATTCTATTCCGGCATCTACTAAAAATTTAACGGACAGCGGTTTTCCGCCCTCTTGTGCAACCGCATGAAATGAAGCCGATAATAAACCTATCAGTGACAAAAAGATAATTTTTTTCATTTTTTTCTTCGATTAATTTTTTGAATAATTGATTAATAATGTTGGAATTTTTTCGTTGAATTTTTGCAAAAAAAAGAAAAATTCATAGAAATTGGAAATTTTTTTTTTGTCTTGAAAAAAATAAAAAATCGTTGATTGCTAAATAACATCGGTATCCCAAAACAGTGTTTTCGAAAGTTGCATAATTATTTGTGCCATTAATTTCGTTTATTAACAGCTTTCCCGTAAATAGCCACCATTTTCTCTGCCAAATTTTGATTATTGAAGATGGTTTCAACCGCTTTTACGCCATTTTCGCCTAATTTAAGCATTTTTTCGGGTTGTTCGAAAAGTTCTGCCCAAGCGTTGCACAGTGCTTCGGGCGTGTTTGGTTCGTAAATTACGCCGGCACCCGAAACTTCGGCAATTTCTGCAAATGCGCCCAAATTTGGCTGTACGGTAGGAATTCCTGAGGCATACGCTTCCAATTGGTACAAACCAAATGCTTCGCCTGCCAAAACGGGCACCGACAAAAAGCTCATTCCACTGAAAAAACTATGCAATTTATCGGCTGAAAATTCTTTTATAAATTCTATATCGTGCTCGGCATAAATGCGTTTTAGCTTTTTTAGTTGCTTGGCTATAAATTTATTATCGTCGCCGGTATGGCCGCCGGTAACTTTTATTTTGGCATTTTTGTGCTTGGTTTTGGTTTTCAGCAATACAAACGCATCAATAAAAACCTCAAAGCCGTTTTCGTCGTTACTTCTTGATAAATAGCCTATTACCGGCACTTCGGTATTTGGTTTGAAAACCGTGTACCGTTCGGGGTCGGTGCCAATGTATGCTACATGAACTTTGTCGGCGCTAAGCTGCATTTTCTTCTGCATATGGTTTGCAAAGTAATGACTTACAGCTACAAACGCATCAACATCGTTCGCTTTTTCTGCCAATAAATTCCACATAAATTCGCGGTACTTATCCGATGAAGCATCGACCCAAACGTCTTCATCCTGCAAGGAACAAACCACCGGAATTTGCAATTCTTCGCGGATTCTTTTTGCCATTCCAAGCAAAAGTGC
>JAIFNC010000106.1 GCA_020047935.1 Bacteroidota bacterium | reverse complement strand
ATGGTTTTAATATCAATAAAACCAATTATCTACTATTTATTGATGGCGTTCTGGATTATAATTTGAAAACGGTTAAAAATGCCATAATGCTTGACTCGGCAATTACCATACTGTCAAAAACCGTTAAGCAAAGTATTTTTATTTTGGATGCATGCCGAAATAATCCGTTTCGGAATTTCGGAAATTATACCGGATTTGCAAAAACCGATCCGCCAAAAGGTTCTATTATTGCCTTTGCAGCCTCCGAAGGGCAAGTGGCCGACGATGGATTGAAAAACGGGCTGTTTACCGAAGAACTTGTACGGCAAATACTTATTCCGCAGAAAATTGAAGATGTTTTTAAAAATACTCGGCAAGCAGTTTTAAAGAAAAGCAACCAAAACCCAATTGAAATGTCGAATTTTATTGGCGATTTTTATTTTAAACTGCCCGCAACTGCAAAAGTAGAATAGGAATTTTCAAAATTTTATTCATGAAAACCGTGTTAACGATAGCTTTTCTTCTGGTCTATCTCATCTTTAATTCGCGTCCTAATGTCAATTTTTGCACCCGTGAAAGCAACTATAGACGTTCCAAACTCTCGTGAATTTTTGTTTGTAATAGAACCTGCAATCAATGCTGTTTCAAAAAATGGCGATGTTTCTTTAAGTTCTGCATCTGTTGCATTCGATTCTTTAATTCTGAGCAAATTCTCGTACTTTTTGGATAAGTCAAACCAATCAATATAGTCAGCATTAAATGAAACTGCTTGTATTTTTTGTTTTGTGTAATAATTTATTGCTCCTGCTTGTCCATAGTTGTCGCAAAGAATTAGTGTCTTTTCTTTATTCGGTAATTTTGAATAAATACTGTCAACTTTTAACGTCAACTCTTTCCATCCCAACATATCAGCAAAGTCTTGTGGTAATAAATGGTCTTTGCCGTCTTCCCAGCGAAGCATACCAAGCTTTTTGTATTTTTCCGAATGTTGAATAATATACTCCGGGCTTTTATTAGGGAAGGCAACATTATAAATCGGGATGAAAAGTAATAGCGGAATAGCAATTGCTAATGGTTGTAAATATCTTTTCCAACCGCTTTCAAAAATATATGCAAGATATACGGAGCCAAATGAAATATAAATAGGATATATGCCTATTGCATAGTAGTCTTTTGCTTTGAAATACATGAATACAATTAAAGTGAAAATGATAGAGAAAAAGAAAAACTTATACTTACTGAATGGCTTATGAAAAAGTAAAGCATAAAATGATGAAAAAATTACAACAATTGAGCCTATGTAAAAAAGGAGTTGCGATTTTAAAAAGTCTACTCTATTTACATTTACTAATTGAGTTTCCGCCAATTCGTTTAGATGCTGAAAAACCGGAAAGTTATTTTTGTATTGCCAAAAAAGATGCGGCAAAACAAGTAAAAATCCAACTAAAATAGAAAAGTATAGCTCTTTTTTAGCAAATACTTTACGCTGTTCAGTTAATAAAATAGCCGGTAAAAGTCCGATAATAAGGAATACTAAGTTGTACTTATTTAGAAAACCAATAGCAAAAACAACAGCACCAAAATATAGCCATTTTGTGTTTTCAGTTTTGAAATACTTAATTATGATAAAATATAAAGTCGTCCAACTTAAAATGTCAAAAGAATTTGGTTGATATAACGTATTTATTCTTAATAGAGCTGAAAATAAAATACAAGTTGCACCCAAAATTAGAGCAAATAGATTTCCGTTCAATTCCTCAATCGCTTTCCAAACTATAAAAATTGTCAATGCCCCAAATAATGCGGGAAAAAACTTAACCCAAAAAACACCGTTTCCCAGTAATTGGATAATAAAGGAAACCCAAGAAGTGAATGGAGGTACAGACTGAAAGCCCCAAGCCAAATGTTGTCCTTGGTCAAGGTGCAAATATTCATCTCTCTGTAAATCGTAGTCTTGACTTATTAAAATGCATTGAAGTAAGAATTTCAATAAAATAAAAGCAATTAAAATAATAGTTTTTCTTGTCATTCTGTGAGGTTCTTAAGAATCGTTTAAATAGACCACCTCGCCAATTTTTGGAGTTATTAGTTTCGAAACCGCCGATTTTGCTGCTTCCGACACCCGTTCAAGCGGCTCGTACCACGGATGCATAGCCAATTTGAACTTCGAATTATGCACTGCTAAAAATTGCTTGGCTTTTAAGTCGTCGGCAGCCTTGGCAACTTCTTCCGGCAACATATGAATGTACTTCCAATTCAGGTTATATTGCCCGTTTTCCAACATTGCTAAATCGATAGGACCAAATTTTTCGCCAATTTCGGCAAAATGCTTGTCGTAGCCGCCATCGCCGCCAATAAATATTTTTTTCGAAGGCGTTTCGATTAGAAACGAAGTCCACAACGATTGGTTTCGGGTTAAACCTCGACCCGAAAAGTGCCTTGCCGGAGTAAAATTTACAACAAAGCCACTGTCTAAGGTAACTTGTGTGTTCCAATCTTGTTCAACCAATATTTTTTTATCGAAACCCCAGTGTTCAAAGTGGGCGCCAACACCAAGCCCACAAATAACTTGTTTAATTCGCGGTTTTAGTTTCATTATCGCATTATAATCCAGATGATCCCAATGGTCGTGCGTTATAAATAAATAGTCTATTTCCGGCATGTCTTCCGGTTTGTAAATATCGGCACCATAAAAAGCCTTCACCGAAAAAGAAAAAGGCGAAGCATATCCGCTTAAAATAGGGTCAACCAATATAGTTTTGCCGCCAATTTGCATAAAATACGAGGAATGACCGAACCAAACCAACAAATCGGTATCTTTTTCAAGTTTGCGCAAATCGGTTTTTATTGAAGGAATTGGTTTAGTGGGAGTAAGGTCGGTGTTGTTTCCGAATATAAAAGCCTTAAGCATGCCAAAAGTTCCGCCTTCGCCGGTAAACATAGGTGTTTCGCTTTGGTTAGTGAATTGACGGTTTTTGAAATTGGGCGAATTTTCTATAGCTTTCAGTCGGTCGCCCGATGGATTTTTGCCAAATTGCGGCATATTAAGAACCAACAGCGTTGCTAATGAAATAATCATTAGAATTGAAAGTATGTAAATCATATAGCGTTTTAATCGTTTAAGCATTTGAATTTTTTTTCAAAGAAAGAATAATTTTAGCAATTCCGGATAATTAATTTTGCGTTTTTCTAATTAGTTGATTATTTGTTAATTAAATGTTGCACTTTCGTTGACTAATTAATGCTGAACTAATTGACAAAAAGCGAACGTTTTACCGAACTGAATAAGACCGAATATGGCGCTGATTATAATAATTTAATTTTTCTGAATGCCAACGAGATACTGGCAGCAACCGAAAAACGAGCAAAAATACTTGATTTTTTGACGACAAAAGTTCAAACCGATTTCAATGGAACAAAATTCGATACCGCGCAACTTTCCGCAGGTTGTAGGCTTTGCGGCGAAGGTTTTTGGTCGTGCTTGTTTATAAGCGGAAAGTGTAATGCAGCCTGTTTTTATTGTCCTACATCGCAAGATGCTGAAGGTGTGCCAATAACCAATTCAATTGAGTTCCCGACTCCCGAAATGTACGCTGCTTATGTTAAAAAGATGGGTTTTAAAGGGGTGGCGTTAAGTGGCGGCGAACCGCTGTTGAATTTCGAAAAAAGTATTGCGTATATAAAAGCCGTTCGCGAATTGCTTGGTAGCGAATTGTATATTTGGATTTATACCAACGGAATTTTGGCAACGGTTGAAAAAATGCAGCAATTGCATAAGGCTGGAGTAAACGAAATACGGTTCGATATCGGTGCCACCAATTATTCTACGGAAAAAGTAAAGCTTGCCGTTGGCATAATTTCGGTTGTAACGGTCGAAATTCCTGCAATTTCGGAACATATTTTAAAAATAAAAACAGCAGTTGAAGAACTCAAAGCTATGGGTGCAAACCATATAAACCTGCACCAATTAAGGCTTACACCGCATAATTATGCTAAGTTGGCAGCTCGAAAATACACCTACTCGCATGGGTTGAAGGTAACGGTGCTCGATTCGGAATTGGCTGCACTGGAGGTTTTACGATGGAATTTTGCCGAACAAATTAATTTTCCGATAAATTATTGTTCTTTTCAATTTAAAAATCAGTTTCAAACCTTGGCAGGGCGCATGCGAAGTGCTAAGTATATAATTAATTCGTACGAGGCGCTTACACAAACCGGGTTAATTAGAACCTTGTCGGCCATAGGTACCGTAGCGCAAATGTTAAGCTTACGCGAAAATTTTAAATTGGCAAAAATTGACACCGATTTGTATTTTTTTGTAAGTAAGGAGAAGTTGTTTTTTCATCCGACCGTTAGCAAATTTGTTAGCCTTTTCTCATTAATTGTGAGTGTTCAATATCATTCAAGTTCAACCAAACAAGGCGTAAACTACCATTATCCGTTTGTTGATGTTTTGATAAATAAGCGTAAAATATTTGTTGAAAAAGCAACTGTTACACAACTTATCGTTTTGGAAGCGGAAAACGTGCTAAAGTTTATGGATTTAATACGATTTGGCTTTTTGGCGAAAATAGAAAATGCGGCACAAAATACAAAATTACAACAATCGTTTGCCAATATTCAGGATTTGGCAAGGTTCGAAGTGTTGGAATACGGTGTGCAGGAAATTATGTGAAAAGTCTTGAAGCGAAGCGGCATTTTTGTTGTTTTAGGCGGGCTTAGCATAAAAACAAAAGCTTTCAACAGTACGAAAACTTATTGAAAGCTTTTATTGCAATTGTTCCGGTTGATAGATTAACTGTGTCCTTTAACAACCATCATCATAATTTTGAAATTTAGCTTGAAGAACATGTAAAATTGCTTAATTAAACATCGTCGCCAAAATAAGGTTATTTTTGATGGTCGGGTTGCATAAGCATATTCTGAATACGGTTTATTTTGTAAACGTTCGTGTATTGTTGCCATAATGTTAAGGTTTTTAATTGCTATTCGGGAATAAGCGACCAGCCAAATTTGGCTTTAGCTTTATAAATGAACATATAATGCATAAAAAGTTTCATCCAATGTCCGGCTAATCCTATAACGCCAACTGTTGCATTGATGTCGCGCCCGTATTCGGGATATTTTTCCCAGTCGGGTACAATGGGCGAAACCGTCATGGTTGCAGCTTGACCTTTGGTAAAACCATAGCCGGCACTTACAATGCACGCTGCTGCTTGTTTTGCCATTGAGGCTTTATGCGGGTGCTCGTTTTTGCCGGTTTTAATCCGATGTGCTATATTTTGCGCTACTACTTTGCCAATTACCCCCGATGGCATGCCGGTACGGGGCGGAGTTGGGAAAATTTTGGTTCCGTTCGGGCTTTCCATGGGTTTCGACATTGGATGAGGCGGTGCAAAGGCAATGCCTGCGGCATACAAATTATGGTAGGTCGGATTTTGATAAATTTCGGGCCAGTCGCTTGCTTTCCAACTTTCATATGGTTTAGCCGAATAATCAGCATCTACTTTCATCATATTATTTGGTGCAAAAACAGTTGAAGTAATATCTTCGCCTAAATTGTTGAACGCCTTAATTTTTGCACCCGCAAAACCGGGTATAAGCATCGAAAAATCGAACGTTTGTTCATGCTTCGAACCATCGAGCAATTCGTAATAAGCTTTACCTTTTTCAACTTTAAATACTCCTGCTCGTTTTATCCAACGTATGCCATACTCTGCCAATACCGATTCCGTAAATACTTTTGTGGGTGTTACATAGCCACCTCGGTTTATATAAGCTCCTCCCATGCCAAAGTCGCCTAACTCGTATTCATTCGAAATCCAGACAATATCGGCAAGGTGGTTTAGTTTTCGTTTATCAATTTCAAACGCTATGTTTAATGCGTATTCAAATGCAGCACCTTGGCAAGTTGCCATAGGGTGTCCGGTACCAATTAAAAATGTTTGGTGTTCGCCATTTTGCATTTTTTCGAGTGCCAACTTTAAATTCTGCCACGATTTTTCAGCGTGGTCGTATGTGCAAACCGAATTTGTGAAGTGGTTTGGCCCTAATCCGGGAGTAGCATCAAAATTTAGTAACGGTCCGGTGGCATTTACCAAATAGTCGTAAGTTATATTTTCTAATTTACCTTTTTCAGATTCGGAAACGTACTCGATTCGCACAAATGGTTTGGCAATATCGACATTTCCTTCCGGATTGATTTCTATTGCCTTAGCTTGCAAATAACTAATTTTTTGTCGTTTGTAAACCGGTGCCAGCGGAAATTTAACATCGTCGGGCTTCATTAAGCCCACGCCAACCCAAATATTCGAAGGTATCCATTGAAAGTTGCTGTTCGGACTTACAACGACAACTTCATCGTTTTTTGTTAATAGTTTTTTCAGATACAAGGCTGCCGTGTGTCCGGAAATGCCGGCTCCCAAAACAACAACTTTTGCCATAAATTAAAAGTTTAGGTTAAAAATAGTTTTTAAAACGGCTCTAAAAATAGTTATTATAAAGGCTAAATGCAAAAAAGTAAGCTATTTTTTTTGTGAAATTCTGTAGGACTCGGGCACTTGAATTGGTTTAATTTGAAACTCTTCTGTACCGGTGTTTTCAATGATATGAAATTCAACTCGGCGGTTATATTTTCGAGCTTCTTCCAAAATGTTTCCTGCAGCATCTTTTTCCACGGCAATTGGTCTGATATTACCCATAGGCCGAAGTAAGAGTTGTTCTTTGCCTACACCGTTGTTTATTAAATATTTCCAAACGGTTAGCGCACGTTTTAACGACAGGTTTAAATTTGCTTTGTATTCACCTTGCATGTCCGAATGCCCTTCTATCATAACCACACATTCCGGGTTTGCTTTAAGATAGTTAATTAAATCGGTTAAGCCTTCTTCGTTAGGCAAGGTAAATTGTTCTTTTTCGAATAAAATATTTTCAACAAATAAACCGGAATTTTTGATTGGTTTAATTTTTCTATTCTCTTTTTGTTCTTTTAATAACTGCAACTTAGGGTGCGTTGAACTAAAAATAGTAATTTGCAAGGTGTCTGTTCCCCATTTGCTTGGCCATAAATTGCTAAAAATATTTTCAGGTGCAATTCCGTGGTCGGTTAATGCATCGGCAACGCTATTGGACCTAATTGAAAGCAAACTGTCGGCATTAACCAAATTACCTGCAATGTCAACAAATAAGTGCGGGTTCATTTTAAGAAATGCCGCAAGTAGTTGCATTTCCATTTCCGATTGTTGCGTTAAATGAATTTCGGCTATCGGGAAAACCATTTGTTGGTGCTCAACAAAATCGTTGTCGAGTGTATCGAAATTCAAGGCAAAATCCATGTGTTTAAAACCGCCTTCTTTGGCATTTACGGTGGTAGTTTTGTACATGTAGCCGGGTGCTTGGTAACTTACCAAATACGATTCGTCGGGCGGAAGAACAAACTGAAATTTGCCGGTGTTGCTTTCAATATTGTATTGCGATTTTTGTTTTTTTGTTGAAGGCTGGAAAATTGAAATTTTGGCATCTTTGGGTTTAGAACAGGCACTGTCGATTATTAAGTAATTTGTTTCTTGCTTAATAATGGTGGTTTTTATTCGGGTAATATTTTCGAACCAAATTTTATTATTGATTTTTTTTATTTCGCCCATGCTTAAAGTGTCGCCCGAAACGGTAGCATCTTCAATATTAATATAGGTGGAATCGATTTTGCAATTTTGAAAAAAGCCGGAAATCATGGTTATGTTTTTGGGCTTATGTAACGGCAATTCAGCTTTGTATAAATTAGAAAAACCGTTGTGTTTCGAAGAAAAATAGGCTCTTTTACCATCCACCGACGGAACCAGAAAAATATCGTCGAGTACCGAATTAATAGGGTAACCCAAATTTTCGGGTGTGCTCCATGTACTGTCCTGTTTCATTTCGGAGAAAAACAAATCGAAGCCTCCCATCGATTTATGCCCTTTGGAACTGAAATACAGCGTTATGCCGTCGGTGTGAATATACGGGCCTTCTTCGTCGTACGGGGTGTTAATGGTTGGGCCTAAATTAACCGCATTCGACCAAGCGCCGTCAGCCGATTTGTAAATCAGGTAAATGTCGGTGCCGCCATAGCCGCCGGGTCGGTCGGAAGTGAAATAAATTTGCTGCATATCGGCCGAAAAGGATGCATGGGTTTCGCGGTATTTGCTGTTTATGGGCTCGGGCAAACGAATGGTTTTAGTCCATTTGCCTCGTGCATAGGACGAATAATAAATGTCGCCGGCATCTTTTTCATTCGATTTAAATATAAGCATTTCCTCGCCATTTAGCGAAACCGAGCAAGTAGCTTCGTGTTCTTCGGTGTTTATATTTACCGGAACCGGTTGTGCGTCTTGCCCTAAATTCGAATCATATACATAAATATCTTCGTAATAAGAGCTGTCTACGGGGCTTATTCGGTTTCCGGAACTGCCGGCTCGTCGCGAAGTGAAAAAAATGATGGATTCGTCGGCAGTAATTAGCGGACTGTGGTCGGTGTATTGGCTGTTTAGTTTAGTTAATGGATTTAGAATTAATTCTTTAGGCGAAGAAATAAGTTCCTTGGCATTGTTTATATACCGAATAAATTCGTCCACTTCTTGCTGTTTTTCTTTCGATTTTGTTCGCAATCGCAGTTCCATAAATATGCGCAATGCATGGTCGAATTTATAATTATAGAAATAGGCTTTGCCCAAAAGGGCGTATATTTTATCGAAGTTTTTAGCCGATAATTTTTTCTCGGTTAAGTATAATTGCGTTAATTTTTCAAGATACGATAATGCCATCGCTTTGTCGGTTCCGTATACCAACGAATGCGCCAGAAGAATTTTAAGCGCCTCGTCGTTTCGGTAGCTTTTTTCTAGTTTAAGCAAAATGTGCGATGCCTTATCGAAATTTCCCATTTCCAAATACGAACTTGCAAGTTGCAATGAGTCGGCTTTGGTTAGTAGGGTGTTGTTTTTTGCAAACCCGGTGTTTGCTGATGTAATAAAAACAAATGCACAGATAATCTGTGCTTTAATGAAAAAAAACTTAAGCATTTTGCGAATTCTTAATTAAAAAAAAATATTTTACCAATGCTACATGGTTGCCATTGAAATACGAAGGTTCAAACTATTTGTTCCAATTAAAAATTGATATAGGGGCAAATATTGATGAAACGATAAAAATTTTGGACGAAATTAATTTTTATTGAAGTTAAAACAATGTGCCTATTGCAACTCCTTCTTTAGGGGGTCGGGGGGCAAAAGCCGAGAAATTGTACGAAGTGAAAAGTACAAAGTACCAAGTGTCTGCCGGGAAAGTAGTCCCCTGCCAAAAAGGGATCTTTGGCTAAGTGCTAAATTTAAACGTATGCAAATATTCAGAGTTTAGTGTAGCCCTACCGGCTTATTTTTTTAGAACCACAAAAGACACAAAAGTGCGCAAAAAAAGTAAAATTGTTTTAATGTTTTTATCAGTGAAAATCAGCGTATTTCCGCATTATCCGCGTTCCAATTATCTTATTCAAAAATCCTTTTCACTTCCAATTCAAACCCTTCAATGGCTACCGATTTAATGGTATCGTCCATGCCGGCTTCTTGGTGCAATTGCATGGTTTTCTCTTGGTTATGGTAAACTTCTACCGATAATTCTTTGGGTTTTATTATCCAATATTCCAACACATTGTATTTGCCATAAAGCTTCATTTTGCTTTTCATTTCGGCTTTGGTATTGCCTCGCGATAATATTTCGACAACAAAATCGGGGGCACCTTGA
>JAIFNC010000048.1 GCA_020047935.1 Bacteroidota bacterium | reverse complement strand
TTGAATTATTGAATTATTGAATTACGAATTTTGAATGAGTAAATGAGTAAATGAGTAAATTTTCCATTTATCATTCATCGTTTATCGTTCATCATTTATCATTCACCATTAGTCTTACGGTTACTGCATTTTTGTGTGCCACTAATTGTTCGGCTTCCGCCATAAGTTCAATTGCGTTGCCAATGTTTGCAATACCTTGTTTTGTAAGTTCTTGAAACGTAATTTTTTTTACAAAACTATCTAAAGAAACGCCGCTGTAATTACGTGCAAATCCGTTGGTTGGCAAGGTGTGGTTGGTTCCGCTGGCATAATCGCCGGCACTTTCGCAACTGTAATTACCAATAAAAACCGAACCTGCATTTACCACTTTTTCGGCAAGTTGACGAGCATTTTTAGTTGCCAGAATTAAGTGCTCCGGTGCATATAAGTTACTGAAATTCATACATTCTTCAATGGTTTTCAGTAAAATAGTTTTGCTGTTGGCAAGCGCTTTTTCGGCAATTTCTTTGCGCGGCAAGGCAATCAATTGAAGTTGTAAAGCTTCATTGGTTTTGGCAATAAATTCTTCGTTGTCGGTTAGCAGCAAAACTTGGCTGTCGGCGCCGTGTTCGGCTTGCGAAAGCAAATCGGCAGCGACAAATTCGGGCACAGCGGTTTGGTCGGCTATAACAAGCACTTCGCTGGGTCCGGCAGGCATATCAATTGCAACGCCATAGTTTTGAGCTGCTTGCTTGGCGGCAGTTACAAACTGGTTTCCGGGACCAAAAATTTTATACACCGCAGGAACGCTTTCTGTACCAAAAGTTAGTGCGCCAATGGCTTGTATGCCACCTACTTTAAATACCTCGGTAATGCCAACTAATTGGGCGGCATACAAAATTGCCGGGTTTATTTTGCTCTGTTTGTTTGGCGGGGTACAAAGTACAATTTGGGTACAACCGGCTATTTTTGCCGGTATTCCGAGCATTAAAACCGTTGAAAACAGCGGTGCCGAGCCGCCGGGTATGTAAATTCCGACCTTTTCAATCGGTCGGTTTTCGCGCCAACAAACTACGCCCGGCGTGGTTTCAATCATTTGAACCGCTTCAACTTGCGCACTGTGAAATTTTGCTATATTGCATTTAGCCAATTGTATAGCGGCTTTTAGTTCGTTGGAAATCAATTTCTCGGCTTCTTCAAATTCAACTTTGCTTACGTTTAAATTTTCGATTTTCACTCGGTCGAAAATTTCGGTGTATTTGCGCAAAATTTTGTCGCCACGCTGCCTTATTTCATCAAAAATAATGCGTACTGTTTTTTGCAAATCATCGTTGTCAAAAACCGGGCGAGTTGTTAGCGTTGCCCAAGCTTCGGTGGTTGGGTATTTTATGTATTTCATAATTGTTAATGGTTAGTTGATAATGGTTAATTGTTAAATATTAATTGTTAGTGTTTGACTGACAATTAACAATTGATAATTAATAATTATTTAGCATATCATTTTTTCGATAGGAACCACCAAAATGCCTTGCGCACCAAGCGTTTGAAGTTGGTCGATAATGTCCCAGAATTCGTCTTCTTTAACTACTGAGTGTATGCTGCTCCAGCCTTCGGTTGCCAATGGCAATACGGTTGGCGCTTTCATGCCGGGCAAAACTTTACCGATAGCCTCAACCGCCGAGTTGGGCGCATTCAGCAGTATGTACTTGTTTTCTTGGGCTTTGCGTACGGCTTTTATTCTGAAGAGTAACTTGGCAAGCAATTCGGCTTTTTCGGCACACAAATTTGGGTTCGAAATAAGTACGGCTTCACTTTTATAAATGGTTTCAACTTCTTTTAAGCCATTCATTATTAAGGTACTGCCGGTACTTACAATGTCAAAAATGGCATCGGCAAGTCCAATTCCGGTGGCAATTTCAACGCTTCCGCCAATTTCTTCTATTTCCACCCGAATTTTCATTTCGGCAAAAAACTTTTGCAAAATTTTAGGGTAACTGGTAGCAATTTTTTTACCTTCAAAATAGTTTAGTCCGGTGTAGTTTTCGTCTTTGGGAATAGCCAACGAAAGCTTGCAATTTGCAAAGCAGCCACGCCTTGCTCTACGTATTGCGGAATATCGTCGTCGCGCAGAAAGAGCACTTCTATAGGAAAATTTTTGGCTTCAGTTTTAAGCCTGCGGTCGCCGTTTGAAATTTTAATACCGCAATTTTGCAGCATTTCGAGCGACTTTTCGCTCAATCGACCCGATTTTTGAATGGCAATTTTTAGTTTACTCATAATTTTTTAGTTTGAAAAGCCTGCCACTTTCACCTCGCCGAGTTGCAAGAATGAAAATGATGATGTAATTGTTGAAAACTCATTTTGTTTAAATTTTGTGCAAGGTTAAAACTAATTTTTCGAAATAAAAAATGTTTTCATTTTTATTTTTAAATTTAAGCCTTTTAACTTATTCATTTTTAGTAAACTTAAAACCGAATACTAAAATATCGTCCACTTGTTCTTCGTTTCCTTTCCAGTCGCGCAAGGCTTTTTTAATTTTAAAGCTTTGATCGTCGCAGCTTTGGTTCGAATTATCGGTTAGCAATTTAACCAACCTGTTGGTTGTAAAGCGCGTATTATTAAAATCGCCGTATTGGTCGGGTAAACCATTGGTTGAAAGATAAATGTAATCGCCGTTTTGTAACTCGCAGGTTTCTAATTTAAATTCTTTGGGAGCATCATTAAAAAATTTACCTATCGAAATGTTTTCGCCACGTAAATTTTGAACTATGTTGTTGCTAACCACATAAAGTTGTTGCTTTGCACCGCTGTACAGTAGTTTACCGGTATTTAAATCGAGGGTGCCGATACCAATATCCAAGCCATCGTAAAAATGACTGTTGGAATTTTCGGTTTGCAACAAAAATGCAAACTCCTTATCGAGATTTTGCATTATTTCCAACGGATTAGTTATACCTTTAATTTCCACCGTGTTACGTAGTCCGAACAAACCTATCATCGAAATCATTGCTCCGGGCGTTGCATGTCCGGTTGCATCGGCCACTGCAAAAACAAGGTTGTTTTCTATTTTTGCGTACCAAAAGAAATCGCCTCCTACTACATCTTTTGGCAGTAAAAACAAGAACGAATCGGGGAAAATTTCCTTAAATGCATTAAACGGTGCATTTACTGCCGTTTGTATTCCTAGCGCATACTGACGTACCGATAAAATATGTTTTTCGGCCTTAATTGAATCTTGCTTATTGTTGTAAATTATTTCGTAGGCATTGTTCAAATCTTTATTAATTCGATTAATATTCGAGGTTAGCGAGGCAATTTCTTCATTTCGCATTTCGATTCGCGAAAGCAGTCGATTAAAATGCTTGGTAAGTTCGGTAAGTTCATTTTTACCAACAACTTCTATTCGTTCGTAAAAATCGACATCGGTGATTTTATCGACACCCGAAATTAGATTTCGGATAGGTTGCAGAATGCTTTTAATGCTGTAATATGCAATAATTGAAACAATTAGAATGATGAAAACAAAAAGTAATACACTTTTCAACAATTCGAATTGTAAAAATTCGCGGTAGGCTGTTTCATTTATTCCGATACGAATTACCGAACTTTTGTAAAAATCGGTGTGCTTTCTGTCCATATAAATAAATCTGAACTTTAGGTCTTCGTTGTCTTTCGATTGAATAATTTTTGAGGTTTTAGCACTAAAAACTTCATCCAGCACCGATAAGTGCTCGGTACTTATTTCGGTACTGGGGTTTAGCGAAAATGGATTATCAGGGCCGATAAACAAATCGACCGAAACAAGGCTAATATCTTTGTTGCCAATATGGTTTAACCGTTCATTAACCGTTTTAATCAGCGAATCGGCTTTGGGCGAATAAAAACCAAGTTCAACAATATACTTATTATCGAGGGTAGCTTTGTACGAATACTTTTTCAATCGTTTTGTTTTTGCTTCAATGGCAAAGCTTTCGGCAACAAATTCGTCCGATTTAAGCACTTTTCTAAGCATGGCTTCATGTCGTTCGCCAAAACTAAAAAAATTCAAATTCAAATCGGCCTTAAAGGTTGTATTTACTACGGTTCCCGCCGAATCGATAATATAAATATCTTCAATATCCGGAATGAAATTCAGTTTCTGCTGCAATTCTTTTAAATCGATAGTTATCGGATTGTGATTGGAACCTGCAATATATTTTACAATTTCGTTGGTTTTAGCTTCCATGCTATTTTTCAAATAGCTGTCGAGTAATGAAATAGATTCGTCGCGGAGTGTTAAAATGGTTCCAATTTCGTCAATTATCGACAATTCCTTTTCCATTTCGGCATTGGTAAGCAGCTTTTTGGTATGAAAATACGTTAGCACTTCCATTATTAGAAGACCGATAAACACCGGAACAAGTACACGAAAAATAATTTGAAAAAATACCGTATTTCGTTTCATAATTGAAAATAAAATTTATCGTTTAAGTCAAAAAAAACAACTATACAGGAACGCAAAATTTGCAAATCTTTGCTCTTTTGCAGCATTGGAATGCAAATCGGTTTATAAAGTTTTCCTATTTCAGATGCTAAAATTAATGCAATTATTTCAATTTCAAAAACAAAAAATTTACTTCGTTTATTAATAAATACATAAGAATAGAGTTCTATTTTTACATAAATAATTCAAGCTAAAAGAGTTCCATAGCCTTAATTGGTCTGGTTTCAAACCTACCCAAATGGCTTTTGTTACGTAAAATTTCGAAATGTGCTTTCATCCCCGGCAACCAAACGGTTTCGAGTGCGGTGGCCAAGTCGCCTTTTTGCAAACTGCGTGTGCTTGCCACCACTTCAAAGGTATTGTTGCCCACATAAGCTAAATGTTGCATTGCCTTGCCTTTACCGGGTGTTGGGTCAAACGTGTGCAATACCACTTGATTTCCCGGCATTAATTCGCCAATTTCAACTTTTTCCAACGTGTTTTCTGCTTTTGAATCGAGCTGCGAATCGTCGAATTTTTGGTTGCTGAAAGCAGCCAATGCGGGCAAAACAATTTTAAGTTCGGAATTTGCAAAACACCTTATTTTTGCCGAACCAAAACGCAAAAACTCTTTTTGCGCCAAATCGCCTGCCAAGGTATCGCCCAGTAAAATAACGGCATCAAAACTTTCGGGACTAAGCTTATTATGTCGTAAAAAATTGTCTTCAAAAAACATCGAAAGTTGGTGTATGTGCAACAGGGTCAGCCTTCTAATTTCATCTACCGACAACGTTAAATTAAGCGGAACACCCGAATTTTCATCAAATTGTGTAGTTACGTGCAAATACGGTCGGTTCGAATTGTTCATTTGCCAAACCAAATTTTCTGCCAACAAGAAATGTCTTTTTACTTCCTTTTCAATGCTTTCGGGTGTGGTAAGCAATCCGGAAAGTTTGTTGGCATCGTTCACTATTTTATGGGCAATTATATGTACCGCAGGGTTGGTTCCAAACCGATTAAAAGATTTATAATGCGTTCGAACAATGCCGGTTTTTTCTGAATACGTAACCGCCGACATATTCAAATTATTGCCAAAGGCTTCAATTATAGCATATTTAGCAGTTTTTACCGAAGATTTAATTAGCATACTTGTCCAAAGGACCGGAAACGGAATTCCGGTTTGGTATACGGTATAATTTCGCTTTGTGAAATAATTACTCAATAGCGTTTGCGCCTGTTTGGTTACATTATCTGAAAACGAAATGCTTATCGGAATAGGTTCTTTTTCATTGAACGGAGCACCATCGGCATGCATTACGGCAAAATATTGGTCGCGCAAATCTTCTGTAATGCTGAACATGCATTCCAAATACCGGTTTTTATAGCCTGACATTTCGTAAGTTTTCTCGGAATCAATAATTACATCCAAAAAATTACCAATAAAATCGGGTTCGTTGTCCTGAAACGATTTTCGGAATTCGTATCCGTAATCGATACGGTTATTATGCTTGTTTATAAAGAAATAGAACCAAAAACGGTCGGTATCTTTACCCGAAAGGTTTCGGAATTTTCCCTGAAAAGTTTCGGTACCGGCAATTAAGAATTCTTCTTCAACATGAATAAAAATAGTTCGGTTCATAGTTTATAAAATTGTAATTACCACTGCCGTAACATTGTCGCGTGTGTTGTTTATAATTGCCGTATCGCAAATTAATTGCGCAAGGTTCGTATTTCTTGAATTTTCGTTCATAATTTCGAGCAGCGCACGTTCCGGCAACACATCGTGTACACCGTCGGAAGTAAGCAAAAAAACATCGCCTGCCTTTGCCGGCAGCGGCCCTGCGGTGTCTACCCTAAATGTGAACCAATCTAAACCGATAACCGAAGTAAGCATATGCCTTTCGGGGTGTTTATGTGCATATTCCTCGCTAATTTCACCATTATTCAACAAATCCTGCACTATGGTGTGGTCTTCTGTAAGTAAATCGACTTTTTTATTTCGAAATAAATAAGCCCTTGTGTCGCCACAATGCACCAAATAATACGAATTATTATGAAAATACAAGGTAGTTGCCGTTGTTCCGGCATCAAAATACTCGGCATCTTCGCTTCCTCTTCGAATAATTTGCTCTGAAGTGCTACGATAAATTTTCTCAATTTCGGTGCAAGCATCGTCGGTTGTTACCAACAAATCTTTAATAGCCAACAAATTTTCCTTAATACAGTCGGAAGCAAATTCGCCTTTATTATGGCCTCCTACTCCATCGGCAACCATTGCCAATACAGTGTTTCCTGAAATTATTTCAGCAATAAAAGCATCTTCTTGGTTTGCTCGTGCACCTTTATCGGAAAACGAGGATATTCTAAATTGCATAGCAAATTTTTATGGCTAAGATAGTGCATTTTGCGGTTAGAAATAAAAAAAATCTGCAAGAATTTGCAGATTTTTGAATGATAAAAATTTATTATGTTCCAACTAAAATTGCGGGTTAATTCAAAATTACATCGCCATATTTGCTTATAATTTCAACTTTAGCTTTCGGGTTTTCGCCGGTGCCAACTTTGCCATACACTTTGGTAGCCGTATTGTCTTCAATTACATTTAATTTGTTCGAACGCGGATATTTTATTGAACTGTAATCGGTTTGCGCATTTAAGTTGTACGAGCCGCCTTCGGGCAAAAGAATGCTTGTTTTTCCGTAGCTTACTATGGCTTTAACCAATTCGAAAGTTGCGGCTACATTTCTCACTTCAATATCGGAATATTTCGCATCGATATCGAATTTTTTACCAATGTAACCAATTTCGTAATCGCTGTATTTGCCAATGCAAACAAAATTTGCAACGGCTCCTACTTTAAACGGCGAGTCGTATTTCGATTCGCAAACTATGCTATTGCATTTATTGATAAATATTTTTGAATATTTCGAAACCATAATCAGTGCAGTACTTTGCTCTATAGTAAGTTTCGAATACGAAACGTCTATTTTCAACCAGTTACACTCTTCAATATTGGCATTATTCACATAAGCTAAATCCAACATACTTCGCGGTTTGGTGTTGCCGTTTAGCATTTTTTTGGCTCTGAAATCGCCATATTTAACGGCTATGTTATTTATTCCGTTTGCTTGGTCAATAAACACATTGCCGTATTTATTCAATAAATTTAAGTTTAGCGAAGCCGGCATTTTCACTTTATAATCAATACTAAAATCGGTATTGCTTATTTCCGAAGTAATTTCGGTAGCTGCTTTTGCAATGTTGCCTTCTTCGGCAAATAAAATATTTACTTTACTGAAAAGCGATTCGGCTTTACTTTTGTTCGAAGTTTTTACGGTAATGGTTACATCGATGGTTACTCGACCATTTTCGCCGTTTTCAATTATCACTTCGCCGTATTTGTTCGAAATATCGAGAATACTAAGTTCGGTAACTTTAAATTCTTTGTTGAATTTTTTGGTAAACGCCTCTTGGGCGTTGGCTGCAATGAGGTTTGCCGTTAGCAAAACTGTCATTAATAACATGTTGGTTTTCATGGCTTAAGGTATTATTCTGTTTACTGTTTACTATCTTATGTTTTCTGTTATCTGATATCTGTATTCTGATATCTGTATTCTGAAATCTGTCTTCTGTAATCTGTCCTAGCAATTATTCTGCAATTTGTTCAAAATTAGACTTACTAATTCGGCTTTTGTTTTCAGATTTAAAATCATGGCCTCAATTATTTGCTCGTTATTCTTATTGTTGTTTAATTCTTTTGCAAGTTTCAAATAACTGTCGTCCAAATCTTTAAGTTCGCCGTCCAGTTCTTTTACTTCTTCTTTTGAACTCGAACATTGTAGTTTTTCAATTTTTTTCAGCCCTGCATTAATTTGTCCCGAATAAAACGAATCGACTTCCTTGTATTCTGCCGAAACATTTGCCAAACCTACCGCTTGGGTATTGTTTACATATTTTGTAGTCAAAAACACGGTAAGCGAAATAAGTACTACAATCATGGCTGCCGATGCTGCCAAGTAATAAACCTTGAACGGGTTTCGAGTTGCAGCCGATTTTTGCTGTTGCATTTTCTGTGCAAATCGTTCAAAATGACCGGCTTCCGGCTCTTCGTTATTTAAATGTTCTTTGTTTTCCAAGAACCAATTTTCAATATTTTTCATGACCTACTTTTTAAAGGTTCGTTTCTGTTCAATTAAATTTCGAAGCTTTTCTTTGCCCCGTGCAAGTTGCGAGCGCGATGCCGATGCGGTTATTCCCAGAATTTCGGCTATTTCGTCGTGGTCGTAGCCTTCAATTAAGTATAAGCTAACCACAATTTTATAACCTTCGGGCAATTCCTGCAATGCTTTTTTAACGGTCGAAACTTCGGCTTCAAAATCGGGTTCGGAAGTTTCAATTTCCGGTTCCGGTTCTTTAAGGCTTTCGGTCAGCTCGGTTTTCGAGTTTTTTCTTAGTGCATCAATCGATTTATTAACCACTATGCGTTTAAGCCATGCTCCAAAACTTACTTCGCCCGACCACGTGTCCAATTTTTCGAACGCGGTTAAAAAAGCTTCTTGCATTATATCCTCCGCTTCAGCCGAATGATTTACAATTTGCAAGGCTGTGTTAAACATGGCCTTATAATACAATTTATAAATTTCGAACTGTGCTTTGCTGTTGCCGGCTTTGCAAGCTTCCAATAAGTTGTAATGAACGTCGATAAATTTCTTTTCCAAGGTATTTTCAGATTAAAGACGGGTACAAAAGTAAAGTGCTGCATCAATTTTCAAAAAAAATGTTTTTATTGAAGTTTTTTTCGGTCAGACCGCTTCGGGGCGGTCAGACCGATATTTTAAAACACGAATAATTTATTTTTTACAGGTTCCGTTGCATGTAAGCTTGGTTTTTCAAATTAGAATTTGCGGATGCAACGGTTTACTGTTCGAACTTTTTACCCCGGGTTCGTAAAACCCGGGGCTATTAGAATTCAACACCTTCGGCGTTGTGCTGCACCTGCCGGTATTGGGGTTTAACAGACTTTGCCCGACGAAAGTCGGGTAAACGTCGCAATTCGAAATAAAAAAACCTGCAAGGTTTTGGAAACCTTGCAGGTTAGGAAAAATTCGTATTTTTGTAAAAAAGATTCAGTTTATGCTAAAAAATATTAAAATAGTGGGTTTCGATGCCGACGATACACTTTGGGTGAATGAACCTAATTACCGCGATACCGAAAAACAATTTTGCGCAATACTAAAGCCTTATTTTTCTGAAGATGAGGCAAATAATGAACTGTTTAAAACCGAAATGCAAAACCTCGAATTGTATGGCTACGGTGCCAAAGGGTTTATGCTTTCGATGATTGAAACGGCGTTGCGAATTTCGAATTATAAAATTTCAACCTACGAAATAGCTTCTATTTTGCAATTGGGTAAAAATTTGCTGAATAAGCAAATAGAACTCCTCGACGAGGTTGAATTGCTGGAAAAATCGGGTTTGGCAACGTATTTTCATCATATCGAAGTTATGAGCGATAAAAAAGAAGCCAATTACCGCAAACTTATCAGCCATTTGGATATTGAACCGGCGGAATTTGTGATGATAGGCAATTCGGTAAAATCGGACATTTTGCCGGTGGTAGCCATTGGTGCCAACGCTATACATGTGCCGTACCACACTACTTGGATTCATGAAACCATGCCGGAAAATACCGATACAGGCAAATTTATTACGGTCGAAAAAATTTCGGAGGTATTGAAGTATTTATGAAAAGGTAATGAGCAAAAGAAGATTTCGATAAAGCGATTACGCGAGCTTAATTTGTTGCAACTAATTGGCGATAAAAAAACGGATATTGGCAAATTAATACAAGAATAGGATAAGTGTATGGGGGTAATGTGGGGTAATAATTATGAACTTGCACATTGTAAGATATTGAAATATTGCAAAATAAAATCCTTTATGGGGTTAAGGTGGGGTAAAGATGCCTTGGTACAAACCGCTGCGTCATGTTATCCAAAACTATTAAGCGTAAGCAGACATTAATAAACAAGGAAATTATGAAAATCATAAACAATCTACGATTACCAAAATTTACTGTTATTCAAATAGTTATAATAATTATATTTGAGTTTAGTTTTAATAGCTGCGCACAAAACATAACTCCGATTAATGCAAATATAGTGCGTTTAGAAACTGATTTAACAATTATTACCAAATCAGACGATTACAGAAATTTTAGAAATTCAAAAGCATTAAATCGAGTTTCCGAATATATTTTCGCCGAATTAAATAAAGTGTGCGATACGGTATATTTTCAAACTTTTGAAGTTCGCGGAACAACGTACAGAAATGTTATTGGCTCTATTAATTCAAAAGCAACAAACCGAATTGTAATTGGTGCACATTACGATGTAGAAGGTGCTTCGGAAGGTGCCGACGATAATGCAAGCGGTGTAGCCGGCGTGCTTGAACTGGCAAGGCTTTTAAGTAGCCAAAAACTTAACCGCAGCATTGATTTTGTTGCTTATTGTTTGGAAGAACCACCCTATTTCGGAACCAAAAACATGGGCAGTTATATGCATGCAAAGTATTTGAACGATAATAAAATTGCCGTTGAAGGCATGATTTGCCTCGAAATGATTGGTTACTTTTCCGATGAACCGGACTCACAAAATTATCCAATTAAATTGTTAAAGTACTTTTATGGAACAAAAGGCAATTATATTACCGTGGTAAATAAATATTCAAACGGTAATTTCGCTAAAAATTTTAGTCGAAAAATGACTGCTCAAAAATTACTTCCTACAAAAAAATTCTCCGGAAGTGCTAAAATTACCGGGCTCGATTTTTCAGACCACCGTAACTATTGGGAATTTGGTTATAGTGCCGTAATGATTACGAACACAGCATTTTATCGAAACCCAAATTATCATAAAGAAACCGATAAATTGGAAACGCTTGATTTGAATCGTATGACTTTGGTTATAGAAGAGGTTTATCGCAGTATTATTAGTTTATGATTTTTGATATAAATAACTAATCTATGTTTAAAACGGCTGTTTAATTTTTCGATAACAACAAAAAAATATCTAATAATTCAGAAATCAACAATTTCAATAACATTAAACTATTGATTATCAGCTCTGACAGGGTTTTAAAACTCTGTCAGAGCTTACTTGGCATACACCAATTTCATTTCATTCTAAATATTCTCTCACTTTTAATACGCACCCAGCCTGCCCGAATCTTTATTAAACCGAACTAATAGTTGGTTAAAATCGTCTTCTTTCAAAAGTTCTTCCAAGCTAAGGTGCATACGGTAGCGCCAATAATGTTTCGGATTGGCGGGTACATTAATTCGTTCGGAGCGAGCATCAAGTAAGCGCAATTTTTCGTCCATTCCTAACAAATCCTGCAAAGGGAAAATAGCCCACATGCTTGGCGAATACAAGTGTTGCGCAATAATTTGTTTTACTACCCACGGTTCGCAGAAATAGGGCGAGCCTCCGTAATTGCCCAGTATTTGGTTATAAAATTTTTGCGAACGTGCCGGGTCTTCCTCCCACCAACCGCGTATGGTGCTGGTATCGTGCGAGGAAGGTGTTGCAACCGACATGTACGGATACTCGGCCGGACTTCCAAATTCAATTTTCGGATTTTTAGGCATTCGCTGAACTTCCAAACTTAAAATTCCCAAATCGTTCATAACATCGGGTACGCAAGCCGGCACCATACCAAGGTCTTCCCCGCAAATAAGCATATTGGTTGCATCTTTTATTACCGGCAATTTAACCATGGCTTGCGCTTTCCAAAACTCCTCGTTTCTTCGGTAGAAATATTCTATGTACAATTCGTTTAGCAAATGCTTGGTGTGCCCGTCGAGCTCGTTATACGAATTGGTAAATTGCAATGAATTGCGCGGGAAAAAAGCCTGATTATCGGTTCCTTTTGCCGGAATAAAAATTACTTCCGAAGCCAATGCAAATAAGCCTTTTATAATAAATTCGTATTTAATACGGTCGGCTTGGGTGGCATCGGGCGAAGGGCTAAGTTTCTCTTCAATAAGTCGTTGGGTGGCAAATTCGGGTTTCAAATTAAAGCAACCGCGCTCGTATTGGTCTAAGCAATTATTTCGTACCCAGCCGGTGTGTTCGCCAAAAATTCGATGCAGAAAATGCTCCCTGATGTATGGTTTGCACATGCGGTCGAAATCGAACGGAATGCCTTTTGCATATATTTCGTTGGTATAATAAGGGATGGACGGATTGAAATACCCCAGCAAACCTTCCGACTGTTCTACAGGAA
Source organism: Bacteroidota bacterium (assembly GCA_020047935.1). Taxonomy (GTDB): domain Bacteria; phylum Bacteroidota; class Bacteroidia; order Bacteroidales; family JAIFNC01; genus JAIFNC01. The sequence continues at coordinate 1,437 of JAIFNC010000048.1, read as the reverse complement.
TTTCCCAAATGCGGAAAAAACCCAAAATATGGTCAATTCGGAAAGCATCGAAATACGCCGACAATTTTTTCAATCGGTTTTGCCACCAAGCAAAATTATCTTTTGCCATTTCGTCCCAATTATAGGTTGGGAAACGCCAGTTCTGACCAATGGCAGAAAAATCGTCGGGTGGTGCGCCGGCTTGGCTGTTCATGTTGTACAACCGCGGTTCTTCCCAAGCATCTACACTGTTGCGGTAAATACCAATCGGTATATCGCCTTTTAGTGCAATGCCTTTGCTTCGTGCATATTCGCTTGCCTCAAGCAATTGAACGTGTGCATGGTACTGAATGAAATAATGCACTGCAATATCGGCAAAGTGGGTTGCATTTGCGTTGCAAAGCTCGGCAAGTACTTTTTTGCTGAATTTCGAATATTTGCCCCATGTTGTAAAATCGGGCGTGTTAAACAAATCGCGCAAATACGAAAAAGCCGCATACGGTTCGAGCCAATATCTATTTTCTTTAAAAAAGGTTTTAAACTCTTTACTTTGAAGAAATGTGTCTTTTTGCTGGTCGAAAATAAGTTTAAAAAATCGTGATTTTAAACGCATTACTGCATCGTAATCAATTTTATCCAAGGTATTTAAATGCGCTCCTTGCTCTTCAACAATATTTTGGGTAATTACAGAATTTAACTTACCTATTTTCAGTAAATTAATATAAATTGGGTGCAATGCATACACCGAAATTCCCGCATACGGGTACGAATCGACCCAGGTATGTGTGGCAACGGTATCGTTAACCGGCAGAATTTGAATTAGTTTGATGCCGGTTTTAACCGCCCAATCGACCAACAAACTAATATCGGAAAATTCGCCCACCCCAAAACCATCGTTTCGGCGAAGCGAGAAAACCGGAATAGCAACTCCGGTGCCTTTCCACGGGTAACGAGGAAAACGAAAAACTTCATCGTTCAAACAAACAACCGTTGCCGCTTTTGGCAAATCAAACATACGATCGATTTCAGCTTCTTCAAATAGCACATCGGCTTTTTTCTCGTTATAAATTACGTACTTGTAATTAATCGGAAAATTAGCAATTTCAACCCAAACGCTTGTTTTCCAAACCGGAAAATCGGAGTTACTCATTAATAGCGGCTCGCTACCGGTAAAATTACCAATAATTCCAACTCGGTCGGTAGCCTCAACGCGCGTAACACCAATGCTGAAATGAACCAAAACCTGTTTTCCTTTGGGCTTTTCGAGCGGTTTAAATTTCCAAACTTTTTCGGGTTTCAATATTGCTCCGGTGTATGCCGAACTAAACAAGGTATAATACGGATTCGATTTTGCACGCCAAAAATCATTTATGTAAATAATTTCATCGGTTCCGTCGTTTATTGATAAAACCCGCCGATCGCCCCATTCCAAAATAGCGGTTTTAAAATTTTCGTCTT
>JAIFNC010000252.1 GCA_020047935.1 Bacteroidota bacterium | reverse complement strand
CAATTGATGCTGCAGCATCAAGGCAAATAGCATCGTCGGTAAGTGCCAAATTTGTTAATGGCAAGGCCTGAACGGTTACTGTAGATTTATCAAACAGTTCGCCTTTACAGGTAGTTGCATCAACTTCGGCATGAATATTATAAACGATTGTTGCTGCCGGCGAAACATTAAAGGTTAAATTGCCCCCATTGCCCGGTAAGAATTGAACAACAAAATCGTCAGCATCTCTTCTTAATGTATAAGTAACACCAATAACCGAATTATTCATTACTATATCAGCCGTTTCGCCAACGCAGAAACATCGACCAATTCGATTGCGCATCCGGTTATGTTATTTGTTGCCAAAACATTGTAAACAGTTGTAACCGGTGTGTTTACGGTGAAAGTAATATCACCGCCGGTGCCGGGAACTAATTGTCCGGCTACCGGTAAATTAGTTGCATCGTATCGTAATTGATAATTAACCCCTGCTTGCGAACTTAATAATGCAATGGTTGCATTTTGGAAATCGCATACGTTTTCGTCGGTTAAATTCAAATTCGAATTAGGTAACGGATTAACAGTAACCGGAATGGACAAACATGTACTCTCGCCGCAAGAACTTTCCCAACGGGCATAATAGGTTGTTGAAACTAATGGTGAAGGAATTACCAACGGGTTTCCGGTTCCTACTAAACCAACTCCGCACGATGTATTGTACCAAACCACATTGGCACCGGAGCCGCCTCCAACCGAAAGTTCGATATTTCCGGCATCGTCGGCACAAAAATTTGTTTTATCAACATCAATAGACGTTGGTGGCAAAAGCTCGTTTATTGTTACATTTAAGGTTGCCGAAGTAACATTACATCCGGTAGCAACAATGGTTTCGCGAACAGAAACCGTACCCGGTCCCGCTGCGCCCCAAGTAACCGAAATTTGGTTTGTACCTACACCTGCCGATATAACGCCGCCCGTAACTGTCCAATTAAAAGAATTACCGGTATTTGTTACCGTATAGTTAGTTATTTCATTATTGCAAACCGTATTATTACCAACAATTACCGGGTTTGGTATTGCATTAACCGTTAAAAACTGTGTTTCGGTATCGGTACAACCGCCTGTGGTGTAGGTATATAAAATTGGAAAACCTCCCGGACCCGAAGTGAGCGGATTGAACAAGTTGGGTGCTGTAACTCCGGTACCAGAATAAGTTCCTACTGCCGGAATACCTTGCGTTAAGGTATATACTCCGCTATTAACACATAATTGCGGGAATGCAGCTGAAAAACCTGCAACCGGCATAGGGTTAACGGTAACAGTAACCGATTGGCAAGCCGATTGATTCAAGCATGCATCTTCAGAAAGCACATAATAGGTAGTAGTAACTGTTGGCGATGGAATAACCAGCGGTGTACCGGAACCTATAAGGGTCGTACCGCAACCATCGGTAAACCAACGTCTGGTTCCCATACCTCCGGCAGAAGAAAGTGAAATTGTACCGGCATCGTCCGCACAAAAGTTATTTCTGGTTGTAGAAGCACCTGTAGGAGCAATCAGTGCAACCACTGTTACATTATAATTTGCAGTTGTAGTAGCACATCCGGTTGCAATTGTAGTTTCTTTTACATTAATAGAACCGTTTGCACCTGCCCAATTCACGGTTATTTGATTTGTTCCTTGCCCTCCGGTTATAGCACCGTTAATAATTGTCCAAAGATAAGAACTACCTGCATTATTGGGTGTTGTATAAACAACACCACTTTCATTTGCGCAAACAGAGTTGTCGCCTGCAATAACCGGCGCAGGCAGCGAATTTACAACCACATTGGCATTAGCAGTTCCCGAACAGCCATCAATCGTTGTATAAGAATATCCAATATTGAATGTACCTGCTGTTGCTAAACTAAATGTGCTTGGAGCAGTAATACCGGTACCTGAATAAACACCGCCGGCAGGCGCACCACCGGTCAAAGCTATGGTTCCGGCAGCTCTGCAAAACGGTCCGTCGGGCACAAAAGTAACAACCGGATTAGGATTTGTTTGCACCAATAAATCAACAGGTAAAGCAACGCATCCGGTTGAATTAGTTTGAACAACCGAAATAGTTACCGGATTAGCTCCGAATGTAACTAAAATATTATTTGTTCCTTGTCCGGTTACCAATGTGGCATCGGCAGGAACCGTCCAATTATAGGTTGAACCTGCCGTATTTACTACAGAATAGGCAACATTAGCTTTATTAATACAAACCGAAGAACTACCGGCAATTACAGATGTTACCGGAGTAGAACCAGTTACCGTTACATTCGATTTATCGGTTAACTGTATGGTACAGTTTGCTCCATTGAGTGAAGTAGTGGTAACCCATACAGAGTATATTTCTGAAACAGCGGGTGTAAATGGCGTAAAGATTACATTACTGCCATTCGCTGCTGAAAAAACGGTTTCAACCGGTACATTCGCTGCATTTCGCAATTCGTAAGCATATCCTAAAATCGTATTATATACAGTAACCGAAATAGGTACTCCCGGACAAATGGTATGATCTGAAACTAAATTTGCCGGTGTAGCAATTACTCTTAACTCACCAACAGTAGAAGTATTGGTACAAGTTGTTGCTGTATTTGTTACTACGCAACGGAATTTATAAAAATTGTATAAATTAGGAATGTTTGAAATAGTTAAAATTGCCGTTGTTGCACCGGCATAGTTACCGCCGTTTACTATATTAACAAACCCGGAACCGCCTCCATCGTCTTTTTGCCATTGGTAATTCAATGCTCCGGCGGCAACCGAAAAAACTGCCGATTGACCTTGGCAAATGGTATTATTTGCAGGGCTTGTTGTAAATGTAGGAAGTGCATAATTAATAATATTCACTTCATCATTAGTATTTCCGCAACCCGGTGCACCTGTAATAGTCCACTTAAATGTATAAGTTCCGGTTGTTACCCCGGTAACAGCAGAATTGTATAAAGTACTGGTAGTTATTGCTCCAGCCAATGCTGTGGTTTGAGTCCAATCACCGGTTCCGCCGGTAATTAACGGGTTGTTTCCTGCTAATGTAAAAATATTTACATTACAATGCGCTTGGTCGGTTCCTGCATTGGCCGGTTTAGAATTAGTAACAATAACTGTCGGTGAAACTAACGGCGACGATGGGCAAACTCCGTTTTCAATTTTCCACTGGAATTGATAAATTCCGGTTCCTATTTGAATAGTAGTAGTTGGGGAATTCGGGTTTAAAATCAGCGCATCGGCAGGTCCCGAAACTTTAGTCCAAGTACCTAAGCCGACTGCGGGTGTATTACCTGTCATTGCAACCGAATTAGCACCGCAAAGTATTTGAGCCGGTCCTACAGTAGCAGTTGAAGGGTCTCTATTTACAGTTAAAAGTGCCGAATTACTTGTTGAATAACAAAGTGTTGTATAAGTATGCTTCACAATACAGCGATATTGGTAACCGTTAAATGAAGCAGGAGTGTTTGTTATAGTTAAAGTAGAAGGTAAAGTTTGATTTAATGAAGTGTAATTACTATAGAAAGCAATATCCGGATGGCTCGCAATAATATCGACCCAACCTCCTCCATCGTTTACTTGCCACTGATAATCTACATTTCCGTTGAAAAAAGTAATAGCGTTCGGCGCAGTAGTGAATGTGCCGTTATCGCCTTCACAAACTGTTAAGGGCGCCGGTTCCGAAAGGAAGGCAGGTAATGCTTTAACTGTAACCGATTCAACATCAATATCGCCGGCAGCACAATAAACTGCATCGTTTACAATAAGTTCTACCGTATATTTTCCTTCTTGGGCATATACAAAATTAGGTTTCGGAAGGGTTGAAGTTCCCAACAAAGTTACACCATCGGTATCGTAAAATTTCCATAAATAAGTAAGTGGAATATTCGTGCCCGAACCTGAGTTACTGAACGAAGTTGTTCCGTCGAAAGGCACCGACTCACCGGCACAAACTACCGGTATACCAATAATAATAGCAGCAGTAATTTCAGGTGCAACAATAGTTATAGTTTTGGTAACTTCGGCAGTGCAACCAAACTGTGTAGTAACTTTAAGTTTAACATTATATACACCCTCGGTTGTGTAAGTGAAAGTTGGATTCTGCACCGTAGCAAAATCAAGTATCGTTACTCCATCTGTATCATAAAAAGTCCAATACCATTGGTTTATATTCGGGTCTAAATAATTAGGTGTTGGGTACGTATCTTCAATACTTGCATCGAAGTAACTAAACTGCACTTGTTTACAAATTTCGCCTCCACCGGTCCAAGTAAAATTAGCAAATTCGGGGTTACCCGACGACCTAATCGGACCGGCAGATGCCGGGTATTGTACCTGACAAGCCGGAACTTGATTATCCTTCAAAATTAAAAACGGATTAAATATGCCGGGAAGCGTATAAGTATGGTCAAGAAGCGAAATACCGGCTTCATCGCCATTTAATTCTAAGGTGGCCTTTTGCCCGGGGGTTAGTGTATAAACCGGTGAAACATCTCCGTCGCCATAGTCCCATTGAACAGTTGCCATACCGCTTAAATTATTGGCATCGAACGAAACCTGGTCGGGATAACAAAGCCTATTGGGCGCATATACAAACTCGCCTTTGGGCCCTTGAACCGTAATGAAATTATTAAGCATTACATCGAAATTACAACCGGCATCGCTTACTGCTACCAACCTTACGTTATAATTACCCGGGAATACATAAGTGTTTATTGGGTTTTGCACTGAAGAAGTGTTTCCATCGCCAAAGGTCCAGTTCCAATTGGTAAATCCGGAGTTGGGTGAAGCAACAGCGACAAAATCGGCAACTGCCGGCGGACAAGTAAAATTATGGGAAGCGGCAACTGCACCTTTCACATACAGCGTAAGGTTTGGAGTTACTGTTTGTATAACTTTGTTAAACGTTGATATACAACCGCTTGTTGCTTTTACAGTTAAGGTTACTGTCCATATTCCGTTTGAAGCATATTGATGTAAAGGGTCTTGAACCGTTGAAGTATTTCCATCGCCAAAATCCCAAAGATATTCCAACGTACCGGATGGAGTGGTGGATGTATTTACAAATTGAATAGGTCCGGGGTCGGTTGTACAATACTTGTTCCTTGTTGTGGTAAACGAAGCGCTTGGTTGCTCAAGTATGGTTACCATGCGCGAATAGCTAGAATTGCATGCCAAAGGCAAAGTACTATTATCGGTTACGGTAAGAGTTACGGTATATACTCCGGGTGCCGAGAACACATGTGTAGGATGTTGCGCAATACTGCCATTGTTTACGCCTGATGCGGGATCCCCAAAATCCCAATTCCAAGTAACAATATGATTTGCAGGCGGTACCGTAGTGGACAAATCGGTAAATTGCACCGAAGTTTCTTTACAATTCGAAGGGTTATTGGTGAAATTTGCAACCGCGCCTTGAATATTAATAAATTGCGATGGCGAAGTGTAGGTACAACCGTTTTGTTCGGTTATTTTTAAATAAACTTCGTAGTTTGTGTTGTTCGGGTTATACGAATGCACCACATCGCTATTATTGTTGCGAGTAATAACGGTTCCGTCGCCCAAAAACCATTGCCATTGTACAATGGTGCCATTTACCGAAGTAGTTGATGCGTCTTGAATGGTAATAGGTGTTGAAGAACAAACAGGCGATGCTTGTAAAATATTAAACGCCGGAGTTGAAGCAGTTACAATTACGTTTTGCTCAATCCAGTCGTTGCAGCCTTCTCCGTTTGCGGTAAGTCGTACGGTGTAATCGCCCGGGGCAACATAAGTATGGGTAATACCCGAACCTTTCGGCAAGGTTAGCACGGTACCGTCACCAAAATCCCAGGTGTAAGTTGTTATTCCGGTGGCTGCATCAATACTGGTAGTATTATTAAAAGTAATAGTTGATGTTGATGAACAACCTACCCCACTATTATCAACCGAAAAGCGCGCAATTGCGCCGGTTATTCCTATACCGGCTGCAGCGTTAAATACGGTGGCACAACCATTATTATAAGCTGTAATTGAAGGGGTAATGGTGCCTATTTGTTCAAAAAAACGGGTTGTGGTATAAGGTTGAGCAAGCATCCAAAGCGAACCACCATCGCCAAAATTCCAACGGATGCTGTCAATTGTAGGCGGTTCGGTTACCAGCGCATTTAAAACTATTCCGTTCGAAGAGCCATCCATACGGCAACCGCCTCGGTCGTTGGTAATTGCAGTTATAATAACCGGTGCACCAACTTGTATGGCATTAAACAATGTTTTTTCGTCGGTACAACCGTTTACGGTGGATATAACTAATCTTACATCGTAAAAACCCGGTGCGTTAAACGTGTGCGATGGATTGTCAGAATGATCGGGAGATAAAACGCCACCAAAATACCAATCGTAATTGGTAATTGACTCTATTGCTGCACTCGTGCTCAAAAATTCGATAGTTTGAGGCGCACAACCATTGGGTGTATCCACAATAGTAAAGTTTGCAACCGGCTTGGTAAGGGTAATGTTTTTTATAAAAGTTCCTACACAACCGTTAGAATTTGTTATTTGCAAATTAATATCATATGTGCCATAGGAATTAAAAGTCCATGCCGCGTTTTGAGTGAAAGCCTGTCCTCCGAACGCTGCTGATGTATCGTCGAAATTCCATGCATAAGTTGCCCCCGGAGGAGCAGTTAAAGGCGCAAAATTAAAAAGCATAGGTGTTGAACACAATGGCTGAATAGGCAACGCTGTAAATTCAGCACTTGGAAGCGCTAAGATGTTAATTGATTTGGTAACAATTTCGATACATCCGTCGGCAAAAGTAGTCCGCAATGTAACGGTATAAGCTCCGTCGGCAACATATGCATGAAAAGGGTTTTGCAAGGTTGATAAATTGCCGTCGCCAAAGTTCCAACTCCAAGCAATAGCACCTACTGTTGATGCATCGGAAAAAAGAATCGATGAATTTGCGCACAGACCGGTTGCCGGAAAAGTAAAGTCGGCAATATTATCGGTAATTGATATAGCATTGGGTACATATACCGTGCTCGTACAGCCATGTGTTGATGTGGCTGTAAGCTTTACGGCATAAGTTCCATAGCCATTATAAAACTCAATAGGGTCTTCGACGGTCGAATTTCCTATCTCGGTAACTCCATCGTTATCGTAAAAAGTCCATTTAAAACTACTCAAAACACCGGGCGGCGAAGGCGCAACACCTATTGTTGAAGTATTATTGAAAACGGCAGTAAACGGTAAATTGCATGCAGGCAATGTTGTTACGTTGAAACTTGCTGTCGGAGTGTGCCTAACTTCAATATAACCGGTTCTAATAGTTACCCCTGAGCAAATAATTAAGCCTCCTGCATCGGTTTGCACAGTTAACGTAACTTGATACAAACCCGGATTCAAATACGTATGCGTAGGGTTTTGCTGGTTCGATATATTACCGTCGCCAAAATTCCAAATCCAACCAACCTTATCGCCAACGATATTTGACGAAACATCGGTAATGTCGGTAAAAGTAGTGGTAAACGGCGCACATCCCACTGTTGAAGAAGCTGAAAAATTAGGTGATGACTTTTCGTACACAATAACTTTCTTCGTTACAGTATAAGTAACCCCGGGGTCATCTACAAACTCAATGGTCATTCGAACCGTATATTCGCCGGCAGCTCCGTAACTTGCTTTTGGGCTGTTAGCAAAACCGGCAGAACTACCCAAGTCTTGTGTACCCAATGACTTAACAACTCCGTTTCCGTTACCAAAACTCCAAGTAAAATAGGTAGTTGCCGGGTCTATCGGTATGCCTATGCGGGTCGAAATATCTTTTAATTCGTACGTTGCAATACCGCAACCATCGCTGGCTATAGTTGGGTTGAAATTGGCAACAACCTGCGCTTCTATGCTTGAAAAAACAAGGCTTAATAGAAAAACAACAGCTACAGAAAGTTTGTAAATATTTCTCATATAGGTAAAATTCAATGTTGTAACTTCTTCAGGTATAAAGCGAACGTTTTCGCATAGTTTAAGCTATAAAGATAAGGCTAATTACATGACTTTCTCAAAAATTAAAAATGCCTAATACATTAACTTTCAAATAACAAACGTTTTA
>JAIFNC010000016.1 GCA_020047935.1 Bacteroidota bacterium | reverse complement strand
GGTTGCTGCACAAAACCTTAGCGTATTGTATATAATCATGAAACTATTTTTAAAAACCGGCTACGACACGTCGGAGCTTATTACCAAGAATTACAGCACATCGTTTGCAAAGGCAGTGGGCATGTTAGCACCGCAAATACGCAATGCAGTGTATGCAGTGTACGGTTTTGTTCGCTTAGCCGACGAAATTGTAGATACCTTGCACAATTTTGATAAAGAACTGCTGCTAAACAAGTTTGAAGAAGATTTGTGGTATGCCATAGAAAACCGTATAAGCACAAACCCGGTACTAAACGCTTTTCAGGATACGGTACATAAATTTGGTATTAAAAAGCATTTAATAGAAGCTTTTTTGAAAAGTATGCGAGCCGATTTGAAAAAAATTAATTATACAACCGAGCTCGAAATAAAAGAATACATATTTGGTTCGGCCGATGTGGTGGGACTTATGTGCTTACAAATTTTTTGTGCCGAAAAACCCGAATTATACAACAAATTAGAAGGCTCGGCAATGAAACTTGGCTCAGCATTTCAGAAAGTAAATTTTTTGCGCGATTTAAAAAACGATACCCAAAATCTGGGGCGTTTTTACTTTCCGGAAATGACGCAAACTACTTTTACCAACGAAATTAAAAGCCAATTGGTTAAATTGGTGTCAATGGAATTTGAAGAAGCTTACCAAGGCATTAAACAACTGCCCGACAATTCGAAATTGGCTGTTCTTATAGCATACGATTATTATCTGCAGTTGCTTAAAGCAATCGATAAATGCCCGGCCGACAAAATCCTTTCGCAGCGAATTAGAGTGGCCGATTCGGTTAAATCGGCTTTGTTTCTGAAAAATTGGGTTCGGTATAAATTGAATTTTATTTAATTATGGAAAAAAACATGGTAGTGCTCGTTGACGAAAACGACAACGAAATTGGCAAAATGGAAAAAATGGAGGCGCATCGTAAAGCATTGTTGCATAGAGCTGTGTCGGTATTTATTTTTAATTCGAAAGGCGAATTTTTGTTGCAGCAGCGTGCTCGGAACAAATACCATTCGGCGCTTTTATGGACAAATACTGCTTGTACCCACCCTTACCTTGGCGAAACGAATTTGCAAGCCGCCAAACGACGGCTAAAAGAAGAAATGGGATTGGAAGCGGAATTAAAAGAAATTTTTAGCTTTATATACAAAGAACCTTTAGACAACGAACTTACCGAACACGAACTCGATTATGTTTTTGTTGGCTTTACCGATGTTTTACCAAATTTCGACACCGATGAAGTGAACTCGTACGCCTATAAGTCGTATAAGCAAATTACAACCGATTTACAAAACAATAGGCAAAACTATACCGTTTGGTTCGAAAAAATTTTCGAAAAAGTTTTTTTGCATGCTAACTCTTAACTTTATTTGTATGCTAAATTTAGTTCTTTTTATCTTGGCATTCCTATTCATGGAATTGGTAGCTTGGTCGAATCATAAATACATAATGCACGGTTTTTTATGGCGTTGGCACAAAGACCACCACCAAAACGACCGCGAAAAAATAGCCTTAGACCAAATGAAATTTTCGGGACTCGAAAAAAACGATTTATTTTTTCTTGTTTATGCAATTCCGGCTATTATACTCATAATTACCGGCTTATACTTACATGTATATGAACCGGTTTTTATTGGCGCCGGTATAAGTTTATACGGTTTAACCTATTTTTTAATTCACGATATGCTTATACATAAGCGAATTAAACTGCCATTTTTGCAAAAAATACAAGCTAAGTATTTAAAAGCTGTTGTCGAAGCTCATTTGGCGCATCACCGACCAAAAAACTCAACCGATTTTAATAATTTTGGTTTGCTTATTTTTCCTAATTTATTCAAAAAAAAATAATGTATGTGGCTATACGCTTCACTTCTGTTCTTCTCAGTGCTAGTGCCTTTGGTGCTTAGTTTCGACAAAAATTTGCAGTTTTACAAACAATGGAAATTTGTACTTCCTTCAATTACCGTAGTTGCTGCGGTATTTATTTTGTTCGACCTGTACTACACAACGCGCGGAATTTGGGGTTTTAACCAAGCATACCACCTCAATATAATAATTGGCGGCCTTCCGCTCGAAGAAATTTTGTTTTTCTTTGTTATTCCTTATGCAAGCATTTTTATACACGAATCGGTACTTTGGTATTTCCCTAATTTCAAACTTTCGAACCATGCAACCAAAGTTATTTCAGCAGTACTGTTGGTAAGCTTGCTAAGTATAATTGCGCTAAACTTACAAAAAGCCTATACAGTATATGCTGCCGGTGCCTTAGCATTGGTTATTGTACTTTCTTTTTACAACAACACTCAAATTATCAATAAGTTATATCTTACTTTTCTAATTATACTTATTCCTTTTTTACTGGTAAACGGAATACTGACAGGCAGTTTTATTACCGACGAAGTTGTTTGGTATAACCCCGCCGAAATACTTGGTTATAGAGTTTTTACCATACCTGTTGAAGATTTTGCATACGGATTTAGCCTAATTGTATTCAATCTGTTCCTAACCGAAAAACTAAAAACAATCACGAAGCAAAACATTCCAAATTAGCCTAATTATGCCAAATAAACTGCACCAAACAATAAAACTCCTTTCGGCAAAAACCACCGAGGCAAAGTTACTTTTGCTCATTTTTTATTCGGTCGGAATTATTGGTTTAAGCAATAGCTTTACCCATTCGCTTTTTCTGAAATTAATTCCGCTTGCTCTTTTGCTTTCTGTTTTAGTTTTAATACCCTTTCATGCAATAGGTTCGCTAAAAAAAATAGCCGCTGTTTACACCTTTATTTATACATTTTCGTTTATTATTGAAGTGCTGGGCGTAAACTACGGAACTATTTTTGGCCAATACCAATACGGTGCAGGTTTAGGAATTAAACTATTTAATACTCCGCTTATTATTGGGCTAAATTGGTTAATGCTTGTTTATGTAAGTGCCTCGGTTTTTGACCTGTTTCGTATGCATGTATTGCTTAAAATTGTACTTGCCTCGGCTTCTATGGTACTATACGATATACTGCTCGAAATGCTTGCACCGGCGCTCGATATGTGGAATTTCAGCTCAACGCAAGTACCCATAAAAAACTATATATCGTGGTTTATCATAAGCTTGTTCTTACACTCCATATTACGAATTTCGGGTATCAGTTTGCGCAATAAATTGGCATTTACGGTTTTTGTCGTACAATTTTTGTTCTTTGCGATATTATTATTTATCCTCTAATAACCATGTTGCTAAAAGCCAAACACAATTTTTTTATTTACCCATTTTTTCAATGGTATGCCTTGTGGAAAATAAACAAAGTTTTCCACAAAGTTGAATTGGTAGGTAAATTCGAAAGTACCGAACGTTCTATTTTAGTTTTACCTAACCATATTGGCTGGTGGGACGGTTTTTGGATTATGTACCTAAACTTAAAACTATTACACAAAAAATTTCATTTCATGATGTTGCATGAACAATTGCAACGGTTTTGGTTTTTTAATTACACCGGTGCCTTTTCGGTTCAAAAAGGCTCGCGAAGTATTATAGAAACCTTAAAATACACTGCCGAAATACTTAATAACAACCACAATATGGTTTTTGTTTTTCCGCAAGGAAAAATTTGCAGTTTGCACCAAAAACCAATTTTTTTTGAAGCCGGAATCGAAAAAATTTTGCGCTACACCAAGTCCAACATTACAATTTTATTTGTTGCCAATTTAATTGACTACTACTCGAACCCCAAACCAAGTTTATACATACATTTGCACGAATACACCAACAGCAACCTTTCGACAAAAGCCATGGAAGATGCTTATAATCAATTTTATAACGAAGCTGTTTTTTTCCAAACCCAAAAAGAACAAGCATGATATATGCAGGCTACATAGTGCTGGCGCTTGCCGGTTACAGGTTTTTTACCGTATTGCTTAACTTGTTTTTCAGGCAGGCTACACCAAAGGTACCTATTGACGAAAACGTGCCGGTTTCGGTGTTAATACCGGCGCGCAACGAAGCCGAAAACATAGGTTTGCTGTTAAACGATTTGCAAAACATAGGTTACAAAAACCTCGAAATACTTGTATTAAACGACGATTCGACCGATTCGACCGGCGAAATAATTGATTCCTTTGCACAGAAAGATGCTCGAATAAAGCAATTATACTCAAACAAATTGCCCAATCAATGGTTAGGTAAAAACTTTGCTTGCAACACCTTGGCACAAGAGGCAAAAGGCAAGTATTTTCTTTTTATCGATGCCGATGTACGGCTAAAACATTCGGCCGTTGAAGATGCTTTGGCACATGTAATAAAACATAAACTGGTATTACTATCCGTATTTCCGCAACAAATTATGCGTACCCGAGGCGAAAAAATAACCGTTCCGATTATGCACACTATTTTACTTTCGCTGTTGCCGCTCATTTTTGTTCGCATTTCGCCTTTTTCATCGCACTCGGCTGCCAATGGTCAGTTTATGTTTTTTAATGCCGAAGTATATCGAAAAATGAATCCGCACCAAAAATTTAAAAGCAATGCGGTTGAAGACATTTTAACAGCACAATACTTCAAAAGAAATAAGCTAAAAATTGCATGCATAACCGGCAACAAAAATATTGAATGCCGAATGTATAAAGGCTATAGCGAAGCTGTTCATGGGTTTGCGAAAAACGTACTTATGTTTTTTGGCAATTCGGCGGTGGTTGCTATACTTTTCTTTTTACTAACTACTTTCGGGTTTATGTTGCTTATACCAACCCCTAAACTTTTGTTAAGCTATTTATTTTTAATAATTTCGACCCGAATTTTGGTATCAGTAGTTGCTAAACAATCGGTTTCGGAAAACCTGAAATATATGTTTTTACAACAATTAAGTTTAGGCTATTTTATATACCATGCTATTTTAAAACGATTAAATAAAACATACGAATGGAAAGGACGAAAAATTTACTGACACTGCTTTTAATTGTGCTTATGACCGGCGGAATGCTCGCTAATAATAAACTAAAAATTTATAACGCATACATAAGCAACAACATGAATTCGTGGCAAATGGTAATAGACCAAATGGAATTGCAAACGCAAAAAAACAACGAATTCAGGCTCGAACTTATTAATTACGAGTACGGCTACGTAGCCTATAATATTGGTATAAAAAACACCAAAATTGCCAAAGCTTATTTCGAAAAAGCCATGGTACACATCGATTATTTGTTCAAACAAAAATATAAATTATCGACCATATATGCCTATAAAGCAGCATTTATTGGTTTCGAAATAGGTTTTAACCCGTTTAAAGCCCCATTTTACGGGCCAAACTGTATATATTACGCCAACAAATCGTACGACATGGACCCCAATAGTGCTCTAATAAACAACCTTTACGGCAATATTGATTACTACATGCCACCGTTTATGGGCGGTTCAAAACACAAAGCTATTGAATGGTACCACAAAGCCATTGCAATTATGGAAAAACAACCGGAGCACTCGCAACACAGTTGGAACTATTTAGGCACATTAATTACACTTATTCAATCGTATATGGCAATTGACGATTATAAAACGGCCAAAGCGCTAAGCCTAAAAACCTTGGCTATAGAACCAAACTACCATTGGCTAAAAAGCGAGATTTATCCGCAAGTGCTCAAAAAATTGGGAGAAAAGAAATAACTAAATTGAACATAATTAACAGTTGAAAAGTTAAAATATAATATACAAAGCATGAAAAATGTACTTATAATTGGTTCAGGTTTAGGCGGTTTATCAACCGCTATGCGCTTGGCGAGCAAAGGTTTTAAGGTCGAAATACTGGAAAAAACCGCTAAAGCAGGCGGTCGGTTAAATAAAATTGAAAAAGACGGCTTTACTTTTGACGTAGGCCCCAGTTTTTTTAGTATGTCGTACGAATTTGAAGAATTTGCCAACGAATGCAACATTAAATTACCGTTTGAGTATGTGGAACTGGATCCGCTATATACGGTAAACTTTAGCGGCAGTACGCGCAAATTTTACTTATACAAAGATATTGATAAACTTTCGGCACAATTTGCCGATATTGAGCCTGATTTTAAAGATAAATTTGAACGGTATTTAAAAAAAGCCGGCGAATTATTTCACGATACTGTAAATGTGGTTATAAAACAAAATTTCGACAGTATTCCTGCCTATTTGGCGGCTTTAGTACAAGTTAACCCTATACATTTACCTGTACTCATTAAATCGTTTTGGCAGCAGGCTTGCCAATATTTTAGCTCGTCCGAAGCCCGACAAATAGTGTCGTTGGTAGCATTTTTTTTGGGTCGAACACCATTCGATACCAATGCGGTATATACGCTGCTTTCGTACACCGAATTTAAACACAATGGCTACTACAATGTTAAAGGCGGAATGTACAAAATAGTTGAAGGGTTGGTTGCCGAACTCGAAAAAGCAGGAGTAACGTTTAAATACAATACCGAAATAACCAATTTTACCGAAAAAAACGGCAAACTAAGCTCGGTTATAGACCAAAACGGCAAACACTACACCGCCGACATTTTTGTAGTAAACGCCGATGCTGCATGGTTTAGAAGTAAAATATTGGGAAGAAAAAAATACTCACCCGAAAAAATGGCCAAAATGAATTGGACTATGGGCTACCTGACTTT
The DNA here is from genome assembly GCA_020047935.1 of Bacteroidota bacterium. Taxonomy (GTDB): domain Bacteria; phylum Bacteroidota; class Bacteroidia; order Bacteroidales; family JAIFNC01; genus JAIFNC01. The sequence goes on along the minus strand of JAIFNC010000016.1, from coordinate 1,541 downwards.
TTACCTCGGGATAGATACAAAACTACCTCAAGTTGAACATCATAACTACTTTTTGGGCAACAACTACGAAACCTACGCCAAAAACGTAATGCACGACCCAAACACCTTAGAAAAACCCTACTATTATGTAAACGTGGTTTCGAAACATAACACCGACTGTGCGCCGGAAGGAAAAGAAGCCTTGTTTTTTGTTTGCCCGGTACCAAATCTTATTTTTAAAGACCAATGGAACGACCGCGACAAAATTGTGGACAGTATAATTGACGATTTTTCGAACCGAATTGGAAAAGATATTAAACCGCTAATTATTTCGCGAACTGTTTTAACCCCCATAGAATGGCAAAACGAATACAATTTGTACAAAGGTGCAGGGCTTGGTTTATCGCACAGTATGATGCAAATTGGTGCATTGCGACCTGCCAATTTCGACGAAAAGTATAAGAACACCTTTTATGTTGGCGCATCAACCATTCCGGGCGCCGGACTGCCAATGGCAATTATTAGCTCGAAACTTACTGCCGAAAGGGTAGAAAAATACAACAATAAGTAAATTTGAAATAACACCGCTTTTGCACTTACTATGTAAATTGCAAAAAAATACGTACGTATAATAAGTAAGTGCAAAGGCTGGTTTTATGAAATTTTAGCAACGTTTACATAGCAAGTAATTACGCTTCAAGCTATACTCAGGAAACATTTACCTAAAAAAACTAATTATTACCGGTATCAGATTCAGGAACTAACCGTGTACCTTACCTTTAATAGTCAAGCTTAAATAAATTGCCCCTAAAATTTACCACAAAAGCTCAAAGTACACAATTGCACCAAATTTTAGTAAACAAACACATATAATACCAAATGGAATTATAAAATAGACCAAAAAAATTTTTGTATTATGCCAATGCACTTAAAAAATAGACCACGAATTAGTCTATATTGAATAGGCAATCGGTATAACAAAAAAAATAACTTTTCGTGTAAAACATTATACCGCAATAGTTTTTTTAAAGCAAAAAAATACTACATTTGTCCAAAAAAAACTTTAGTATGAAAAGACATTGGTTATTTATTTCGATACTTTTTGTATCGACCTTTTTGGCGGCGGAGCCATGGTTGGTGCCGATTTAGAATTTCTTGTAAGCCCAAAATTTGGCGTACAAATTGGCGCCGGCTATATTGGCTATGGAGCCGGTTTAAATTATCATCCAAAACCCGGTATCAGAACCTCTTACTTATCGCTTCAATACTGGAACCAAGGAACCGGAAGTACACTAACCAATCGTTCGATAGGTGCCAATTTTGTGTATAGGGGCAAAAAATGGTTTGCCGGGCAAATAGGTTTAGCCAAAACACTCGAAAAAGGGCCGGCATGGCCAAGCACTATGCAATACCCTCCGGTAATGCTAACTTACGCACTCGGTTTTTATTTACCTTTGTAAATTATCGAGCCAAAAAAAAGCACCACAAAAACCGTGGTGCTTCAACAAACTACTATGAAAAAAAAACGCTTTTATTTCTTCACTTTTAACACATCGTTAATA
>JAIFNC010000178.1 GCA_020047935.1 Bacteroidota bacterium | reverse complement strand
ATGTATCTAAACTGTTTTTAATGGTTTGTTTTATATTCAGCAACCAATGGAGTTTAGTTAAGGAATGGAACGCTGATTGCACTGATGCAAGCAATTTTGATGCACACAGATTTTTATTGAAATCGGCGTTTATCCGCGTTTGAAAATCCGTTAAATCGGCGTTCCAATTTATTGGCTCCTTAACTTAACGGCTTCAAGGTTGTGAATACAAGAAAACCAAAATTGAAAGCTTGAATAAAATTTAAATACATTTAGGAGGCGGTAATGCGACGCTTAAATATGGATTAGTATACCAAGTTTTTGGTTGACAACTGCTGAAATTAGATTGTTCTGAAAAGTAATTTGTGCGATTTATTTTGCAATGGTACAAATTTTTGAAAAACGACAAAAATTGGTTTTTTGTTTCTTTGGTAGTTTGATTGGTGTCAAAGTGATTGTATATAAGTACTTTTAGGTCGGTATTAAGTTTCGATTCTTCATTATCGAGCCAGCAAGTCAGAAATATACTGTCGTTTGTCGAACTTCGGTTTACTACATCGTACATGGAATTTTTATACTCAAATTCATTCGCATGTTCCCAATGCAAAACATTAGCAGAATCCGATTTGGAAAATTTCATTAAAACCAATTCGTCGGTGCGTATGCCTACAGAAAGTCGGTGCTTGAATTGTTTTTTAATTTGATGTTTCTGTACCGACAACCAACAAAAAAGCAGCACCGCAGGAAGTGTACTTATAGCAATCAAAAAAAATATTCCTGCTTTATGTTTCATTAAAAACGTAGTTTTAGCCGGTTCTTACGGTTTGTTTATTTCGAAATCTTTACCGTTTAATTTATTTCTTTCAAAAAAGAGCAATTAAAGCAAATTCAACAAATATTGATATTCGAAATTTGGATGCGATTGGTTAAAACGTTTAAGTACCAATTCCGGTTCTCGTACGGTGCGCAAATACCAAAGTAAGCGGAGTTCGTGCATTTCCGGTTCGGTAAGTTGCCAATTTGCAGTCGATTGATTCATTTTGTTTCGTAATTCTTGCAAAACCAAGGCGGCAGAAACCGAAATATTAAAACTTGCGGTAAAACCGTACATGGGTATTTTCACAAATTCATCCGCCATTTCCATCACTTTTGCCGAAACACCGGTTAGCTCGGTTCCAAAAATAAAGGCGGCTTTTCCTTTTTCCAAATCGAAATCGGGCAATAAAATGTCGTTGGTGTTTGGTGTGGTTGCTATTATGCGGTAACCTTTTTGCTTTAAATCGGTTAGCGCGTACTCGGTATTTTGTTGTTTTTGGTTATATCTGTTAAGCGTAAGCCATTTCGATGCACCCATATCTACATACGGGCTAATTTCGTACTGGTTTCTGTTTTCGATAAAATGCACATCCTGAATGCCGAAGCAATCGGCCGAACGTAATACCGCACTGGCATTATGTGCCTGAAAAATATCTTCGAGCACCAAGGTTACATAACGAGTTCTACAAGGCAGTACGCGTTCAAAAGCCAACTTTTTATTGTCGTTAACTATATTGCTTAAGAAGGCAGCCAGTTCCTTTTGCACCAATTCCATTTCCATAAAAAAAAAATAGTACGCAAAGATGCAAAAAAAAATGGAAGCCGATAAACAACTTCCACTTTTTTAACTTTATAATAAAACTATTTTTAGTTTACATTATCGCCAAGTTCGGTGCCCGGTTTAAATTTAACCACTTTTTTAGCAGCAATTGTAATTTCTTTGCCGGTTTGTGGGTTTCTTCCGGTACGAGCAGTACGAGCCGATACCGAGAACGAACCAAAACCTACTAAGGCAACACGGTCGCCTGTTTTTAGTGCGTCAGAGGTCGATTTAATAAAAGCATCTAAAGCTTTGCGTGCATCGGTTTTTGACATACCGGCATTTTCTGCCATTGCGTCGATTAATTGAGCTTTGTTCATAATAACTTTTTTTTTAAGGTTAATGAAATATTTCTAAACGTTTTCTTATCTTTCTCTTACTGCGTAAAGCATAACACAAATCTACAATTTTTTTTTCAAAAAAAAACAATTTTTTCAAAAATATTATTGATGTTTTTTTACTTTTATTGAAAAATAGATATTCAATTTTTCATAAGTATGTTTTTATTTCAAAGTAAATAAAACTTTTATAAAAAAACAATTTTGTAACGAAGTTTTTTTAAACATTTTATAAGAATTTAATTTACTGTGTTTTCACTACTGAAAAAGGCACTTTTCGAAAAAGAAATATGTTTAAAAACATAATAAGAATGCGCAGTTTTACAAATTAAACCACTATTTTAGCAGAAAAATACGACTATGATCGAACTTTTTCATTTTGCACTTGCGCCGGCTACGCTTATTCCGACTATATTACTTATATTCATTCTAATATATTGGATAACCGTTTTTACCGGTTTGCTGGGTACCGACTTTTTAGATTTCGATGTACCCGAAATACATACTACCGCCGATTTAATTGCCGAAGCGCCCGAACCTTTTGCTGTGGGCTGGCTAAATCAGATGTTGGCGTTTTTTAACCTCCGTCAATTGCCGGTTATGGTGTTTTTGAGTTTTGTGGTACTGCCTTTTTGGTTTTTTGCTGTTTTTATAAACTATCATTTAGGCATCGAATCGTTTTTTCTGTCGTTCGTTTTGTTAATTCCGAATTTTATTTTCAGCTTGTTTGTAGCCAAATTTTTAAGCTTGCCGTTTATTAAAGTTTTCGGAAAATTAAATACCGAAATTTCAGGTTCCGAAGGCATTATTGGGCATTTCGGAAATGTTCGACTGACCATAAGGCCCGGAAAAGTAGGGCAGGTTGAAATTATTCATAAAAACACGCCTATATTAGTTATTGCGCATTCCGAAATTGAGGAAGATATTCCGACCGGTGCGCAAATTTTAGTGATTGATTATAACGAAAAAGAAAAAAGTTATTTGGTTGAACCTTATAAAAATTAATTAAGCTATGACATCTTCATTGGTATTTTTTACAATTGCAATTTCGGTTGTAATTTTTCTGGGAATTATTTCACTTATTATTAAGTGGTATAAAAAAGCAATTCACGGCAAAGCGTTGGTTCGCACCGGTTTGGGCGGAACGCAAGTTACCTTCGATGCCGGTTTGTTTGTAGTGCCGGTGTTGCACCGCTTGGAAATTATGGATATTACCATAAAAACCATAACCATAACCCGAACCGGGGTCGATGGTTTGATTTGTAAAGACAACATGCGCGCAGATATTAAAGTAGCGTTTTTTGTTCGCGTGAATAAAACGGTTGAAGATGTTACCAATGTGGCATTTTCTATTGGTTGCGAGCGCGCATCGGACCCTACGACCTTGGAATTGTTGTTCGATGCAAAATTTTCGGAAGCCCTTAAAACTGTGGGTAAACGTTTCGATTTTGTTGAATTGTACAACACACGCGAATTGTTTAAGCAAGAAATTATTACCATTATTGGTCGCGATTTGAACGGCTATATTCTTGACGATTGTGCCATTGATTATTTGGAACAAACTTCGTTGGAATCGTTGAAAAAAGATAACATTCTGGATTCGGAAGGTATCAAAAAAATAACCGAGCTTACTGCTACGCAACAAATTTTGGCAAACAGCATTCAGCGCGAAAAAGAAAAAACGCTTAAAAAACAAGACGTTGAAGCACGCGAAACCATTTTGGAATTGGAACGCCAATTGGCAGAAAAAGAAGAAAAGCAAAAACGCGAAATAGCCAATATAAAATCGCGCGAAGATGCTGAAACTATTAAAGTAGCGCAGGAGCAGAAGCAAATTTCGGAACAATCGCGTATAGCTTCCGAAGAAACCATTGCCATTGCCGAACAAAATAAACAACGCCAAGTATTGGTGGCTCAGCGAAACAAAGAACGTACCGATGCCGTTGAAATTGAACGCGTTGAGCAAGACAAACAATTGCAAATTAACGAGCGCGAACGTATTGTTACCTTGGCACAAATTGAAAAAGAAAAAGCGGTTGAACAAGAAAAGAAAAATATACAGGATATTATCCGCGAGCGTGTTGCGGTTGAAAAAACGGTAGTTCAGGAAGAAGAAAAAATTAAAGACACCAAAGCATTTGCCGAAGCCGACCGTAATAAAAAAGTGGCTATAACCCGCGCCGAAATGATAGCTGAACAAAATTTGGTACAGCAAATTAAGAGCGCCGAAGCCGGCAAAATGGCTGCCGAACACGAAGCCAAAAAGAAACTTATTGATGCACAAGCTGCCCAAGAAGTGGCTGTTAAAGATGCCGATGCCAAGAAAATAATGGCAGAAGCTACCGCCGCCGAAGAATCGGCTCATGGCTTGTCGGAAGCGCAAGTTATTGAAGCTAAGGCAATGGCAAACCGAAAACAAGGCGAAACCGAAGCCGATATTATTCGAATGAAAGCCCAAGCACAAGCAACCGGATTGAAAGAAACCGGAGCCGCAGAAGCCGATGTTATTAAACTGAAAGGAACTTCGGCAGCCGAAGTGATACAACTTACCGCCGGTGCCGAAAAAGAAAAAGGCTTGGCAGAAGCCATGGTTATGCACGAGAAATATGTAGCCGAAGCGCGCGGTATCGACGAAAAAGCGTTGGCTATGAAAAAACTCGACGGCGTAGGCAAAGACCACGAAGAGTTCAAACTTCGCTTACAAAAAGATAAAGAGGTGGAATTGGCTCAAATTCATATTCAAAAAGACATTGCCGAAGCTCAAGCGCAGGTTATTTCGGAAGCGCTTAAAGCTGCTAAAATTGACATTGTGGGTGGCGAAACCATGTTCTTCGACCAAATTGTGGGTGCTATTACCAAAGGTAAATCGATTGACCGAATGGTGAATAACAGCAAAGTATTGGAAACCATTAAAGATGAATTTTTTAACAACCCCGAAGGATTGAATTTTAAAGACAGCCTACACCAATTTGTAAACAAATTTGGCGTTTCGAGCGAAGATGTTAAAAACCTGAGCATTTCGACCTTATTGCTTCAACTGACCGACAAAGCCAAAACTGCCAAAGACAAAACCATGCTCGAACAATTGCTCGACTTGGCGATAAATAAAGGCTACGGCGACAAATTGGCGAAAGATCTTTTTAAATGATGAATGATAAACGATAAACCCGGCAGCGTGCTTCACCTGCCGGTGTTTAGATTACCAATTTATAAGTTATAGTAAAATATCTATTTAAATAATTGTAAGTAATGTCTTTAAGTTAAGTTTTTTTGCCCTGAAAGGGCAATAGCAATAGCCCGGGGCAACGCCCCGGTTACGAAAAGCCAATGTATTTCAAGCCCTGAAAGGGCGGAAGCGGTGCTAATTTTAAATACTTAACTGCATGAAATAGATTTTGTTTTAACTTTTATTAAACCTTCAAAAATGGCAAATAAGCATGTTAATTGTAATGTTGAAATATGAATCAAAAAACTAATCTAAAGTGAATTACTACAGACTTTATATTGATACTAAAAGTGAAGAAATCTATAATCTTGTAAGTGAAATTCTTCAAACAGAACCTACTATACTTGATAATAGAAAAGTTAATGGAACAAAACCTTCATGGTGTTTAGCTATTGATGAAAAAGATGAATACATAGATTATATAAATCTGTATTTAGATTTATTAGAGCCAAAATTCTCAGATCTTGAAAAAATTGGAATCGATAGAAATGATATAACCATCTGGCGAGTTTATGAATATCAACAGCAATGTTCTTTAGAAATTACTCCTCAAGAAATGAGACGATTAGGAAATAACAATATTACTTTATGTATTGATTGTTTTGAAATATAGTTCTAATATGCAAGTTATATTCCATTTTGGGTGTAATTTCTTATTTGATGGTTATTTGATTATTGATAGAAAATATTTTTTAACTTGCTTATTTTCAATTAATTCTTATTTGATGGTTATTTGATAGTAACCGAATTTATTGAACTAAAATGCGATAAAATGACATTGAAAAACACTACTTATAAAAAAAATATAGAGTTTTAATTCTTATCAATTGCAAAAATGGCAAACACAAACATACCCGAAACCGACGCTTTAGAAAAAGGCACCTACGAAATTATTCGTAACCGAATGCTTAAACAAGGTGAATTACTGCGCGAACGCATTGCAAACCTAAACGCCAACCGAAAAGAGGTTTTTGGGGCTATTGAAAGCAAATTGCTTGCTACCGAACGTATTAGCACCGAATACAATTGTATGCCTGCCGACATGATTGCGCTGGGCGAAACCTTTTTGTTTGGCTACAACGTGAAAATGGGGCTAAAAACCGAGGCTAAAATTGAGGATGTATTTTCAATTTACACCTACAACAACCGCACGTTTAAGCAAACTGCGCTTACGCTAATTGATAATGCACAGTTCAAGGAAGACTATAAAAACTTGTACACGTATTATAAAAATACCGTTTTTGTAAAATTTACCCTTAAAGGCCCGTTTTTATATTTTCTTTTCAGAATAAGCAAAAATTCAAACGATATAAAAGCCTTTAAATGGGCGGTTTCGGGCAATACGCTCAGTTATGTAGATAACCGAAGCGACCACGAAATTGTGTACCCCGATAAATACGAATTTGTTTGGAAACGTGCCACGCGCGATAATTTTGTGAAGGGCAAACATCCGCACGTTTCTATTGAAGACCGCATTTTTGTTGAAACTACCGAGGGCGACTTAACCATAAAAGTTGAAAATAATACCGAAACCGGACAAGGTATTTATTCGGAACCGGTTGAAAACAGAGAACAAACACTCGACGATTCGGAAATTTTTTATGCGATTGTAGAAAACCTGATTGTGCTGAAAATTAAGCCTTATCAGGAGAAAGATTATAGGTATATTGTTTACAGTTCAAAAACTCAAAATGCCGTACGCGTTAATTCGCTCGACGATTCGTGCGTATTGCTGCCCGATAGCCACGGAATTATTTTCCCGAACGGCTACTTTTTGCAAACCGGAGTGTATAAGTTTTTCGACCACGGAATTTCGCAAATGCAATTCAAAAAACGTATTGCATCGCCCAATGGCGAAGATTACTTATTTGCTTTTTATAACAAAGCCGAAGGTAAGCATATTTTATTGTCGTATAACCTTATTGAGCAGACAGTTGCCGTACCGGTTATTTGCAACGGTTATGCTATTTTCAATAATGGCGAAATGGCTTATTTTAAAACCGGCATTGAACCGGTAAAACATCATGCGGTGCAAATTTGGCAAACGCCTTATGTTCATGCCGATTTTCAAATACCCGGCAACACCGAAAACGAACTGTATAAAATTGGTAATAAAGACCTTGTGCGTGGCATGGCGGAATGTTCCGAATTGCTGTCGCTTATAAATAAAGAAGAATCGTACCGAAATTTGTATGGCGACATTGCCAAAAAAGCACGCGATATTGTCGATTCGTACCATTGGCTAAACAGTAAAGTTACCTTAGTACTTTCGGAACCGATTAAGGAAATACAAACTGCCGCCGAACTTGCCATTGACGAATACGAAAAAGTAAGCAGCATACGCAAAAACACGGCTGCCGAAACCAAAAAGCACATTGATGCTGCCGACTTAATTATTAAAAAAATTAAAACGCTTGTTCCAAAAGATACCTTGGAATATGTGGCGCTGCTTGCCGAATTGCGCAAAGCAAAAGGTAATGTGGTAAACCTTAAAACATTGCGCTATGCCAATTTGCAACTAATTGCCGAATACGAAGTAAAATTAGACACCACAATTGGCGAATTTTCGGAATCTTGCATTACCTATTTGTCGCAGCCCGATGCTTTGTTGCCTTACGAGCAAGCGGTTTTGGAACTAACCCAAGAATCGGAAACGGTTAAAAAAGTGGTTGAAATTGAAGAAACCGGCAACAAGGTTCAAAAAATTTCGACCGAATTGGAACTGCTTATTGAAATTGTAAGCAACCTGAAAATTAAAGATGCCACGCTTACAGCGAGTATTATTGAACAAATTTCGGCGGTATATTC
>JAIFNC010000304.1 GCA_020047935.1 Bacteroidota bacterium | reverse complement strand
GCCGGACCGCGCGAAGCATAATCGCGCTGCATGGAAGCTATACCAACAACACGGAAACTGCCTATTGTTTGCGTTAATCGCATTTGCGGGTTTCTAACTCCGGGTTGAAATGGCAAACCGGTATTAAACGAAACCGTTCCGGGAAAACATTCGGCAATAAACATAGGTATATCGTATTGTCCGGCAAGAAATTCGGTATTAGTCCATTTAAGTTTTACATAGGCATAGCGTAATCTTAGTAAATTAATATTATCGTTGGCCTGACCAAAAAAATCGCCTTCGAGCATTGCCGATGCTTTTGCACCAAATGCCTCGGTACCATCGGCTTTAAAGGTTAATCGCGATTGAATAGCCAGCATATTTATACTCGATTTGGCATTAATATCCATTGCGTTATCGAATTTTGGCGGTGCAGGAAAAAATAGTAAACTCCCCTCTCTTCCCGCTGTAACTTGCCTCGAATCGTAAAAGAAATCGTTTTTAACGTAACCGGAAATTTTTAGTTTTAATGCCTCGTCCGATGTTTGCGATTGAACATTGAATGCTGCCAATAGAAATAATAGCGGCACAATAATTTTTTTCATAAAATGAATTAATATTTGAATAAGTATTAATAAAACAAATGCTATTAATTGCTTTAAATGCCTTATATTTAGTAAAATATAATAATTTAACCATTAATAAAACGCACAAAATTAGGGCTTATTTTTCGTTTTTAACATGACAAAAATCAATTTGAAGGATTAAAAAATTAAAGTTGAAATAAATAAGCCACAAATCGCAAAAACTTGCTATATTTCGGATTTAATACCACAGCCCAATGGCGAAAAAATTATTAATTATCTATCCGCATCGTCCGCCATGTAATCTGGCAGGGGTACATCGCCCCAGATTATTGGCCAATTATTTTCCTGAATTTGGTTTTGAAGTACTGTGGTTAAGCGTAAATCCAACGTTTTATGAAGAAAAGCCCGACTTCGATTTTGAAAAAACGCTTGCAAAACATGTTCGTTTATTCGACTGCAATGCCTTCAAAATAACAAAACCACGAATTGTTGGCGATATTGGTTTGCGTGGTTTTTGGTTGATGTACAAAAAAGCATTAACAATTATTCGAAACGAAAAACCCGATTTTCTTTTCATCCCAATTCCGTCGTTTTATACGGCACTTTTAGGAAGAATTTTACACGAAAAAACCGGCATTTTATACGGCATCGACTATATAGACCCATGGGTTCGCGATATTTCGAATCGCAATAATTTGCGGGCTAAACTTAGTTTAGGCATTGCAAAACTTCTTGAACCGATAGCAGTTAAAAAAGCTTCGTTAATTAGCGGTGTATCAGAACTTTATTACAAACCGGTTTTGGAGCGGAATTTCAAAAATAAGCCTATAGAACATGTGGCTTGTCCGTATGGTTTCGATATTAACGATTATAACATAACACCTGCAAATATTAGCTTTCCGTGGAAAAATGAATCCATAAAGCCAATTGTTTATGCAGGCGCATTTCTGCCCAATTCGGGCTATTTTGCCGGTTTACTTTTTGAAGCGTATGCCAATTTGTGCAAAGCGAAACCTGAATATAAAGCATTCAAATTTTATTTTATCGGAACCGGAAATTATATTCATAAATCAGTTACTGAATATGCTGCCGAAGCAGGAATATCAGAAAACGTAGTTGAAATTCGCGAACGATTTCCGTATTTGCACATACTTTCGTTTTTGAGCAATTCGAGCCGACTTTTATTACTCGGAAGTACCGAAAAACACTATACGGCTTCTAAAACATTTCAGGCGGTTTTAAGTAAAGTACCTATTTTCAGCATGTTTCATACGGAAAGCAGCGCATTCGAAATTTTACAAAAAATTAAAGCCGGCCAATTTTTAATTTCTTATAACGAAGAAACTCAAAGATCTTCGATATTAAACGAGATTGAGACTAAATTGGAATTATTTTTTCATGAAAACATTAATTGGAAACCTGATTATGAAGCATTAGCACCCTATTCATCACGAAATAGTGCCTCGCTTATAGCCCATAAAATAGAACAAATTATTGAGCAAAATAATAAATCGCTATGAACCGATTGGCAATAATAAGTACACACCCAATTCAGTATAACGTTCCGTTTTTCAGGAAGTTAGCCGAATTATCAACGATAGAGGTAAAAGTATTCTATACCTACAGTCAGTCGGAGCAAGGTTTTACCGACCCCGGATTTGGAAAAGTGCTCGATTGGAACATACCGCTACTTGACGGTTATCAATTCGAATTTGTCGAAAATAAAGCCTCTAAGCCAAGCAATCGTTCGTTTTTTGGAATTAATTGCCCCGAGTTAATCGAAAAAATAAACACTTTTAATCCAAATGCAATTTTAATCTATGGCTGGAATTTCAAAGCGCATTTCGAAGCCATGCGGTATTTTAAAAACAAAGTACCGGTTTGGTTCCGAGGCGATTCGCATTTATTGGACGAAAAACCGGGGTTAAAAACCCTACTTCGTCGAATTTTGTTACGTTTTGTTTACAAGCATATCGATTTGGCTTTTTTTGTCGGAAGTTCAAATTACGACTATTATTTGGCACACGGATTAAAACCAAATCAATTAGCTTTTGCACCACATGCTATTGATAATGAATATTTTACTTCAAAACTAAATCCACAGGCAAGTATCAAATTGCGAACCGATTTAAAAATTGCGCCCATTGATTTTGTGGTGCTTTTTGCCGGAAAATTCGAACCAAAAAAAAATCCAAACCTAATTTTGGATGCAGCCGCTAAAATGCCCTATATTAAATTCATACTTGCCGGTTCGGGTATTTTGGAAAATGAATTAAAAAATAATGCTGTAGGCTTAACAAATATTTCGTTTTTGCCATTCCAATCGCAACCCGAAATGCCAATATTATATGGTTCTGCCGATGTTTTTGTGTATCCGTCGGTTGGACCGGGCGAAACATGGGGCTTAGCAGTAAACGAAGCATTGGCTTGCAAATTGCCGGTAATTATAAGTAATAGGGTAGGTTGTGCTGCAAATTTTGGCTTATCGGAAGTTGTAAAAGTTTTCGATTCGGAAAAAAAAGTTGATTTTTTCGATGCAATTCGGTTTTTTTATAACAATCGGATTGACAAAGTTAAAATAGGAGAGGAGGCACAAAATTTAGTAAGTAACTATAAAATTGATAACTTTGTACTGGCTGTTGAAACAGCTTTTAAAAATACTAAAAAACTGTAACCCTGAAACACTGCCGTTTAAATGGATCTAAAATCGGAAAGTTTTCTGGAAATTAGCTCAACCTTGCTAATTATTTTCCTATTAACTGTTTTCAGTTCGTTGCCTATTCTTTCAATTTTAGGCACCGGTCTTTTTATGTTTTTTGCTTTCCGTTTCTACCATAACATTGGCAAAGCCATTGAAATTAGAGACATAATGGCTTTAATTGCAATTATGCAATGGATTATAGGTCCAATTTTGACCTATACATTTTACCCCGACAATAAATTTTACTACATGTCGGTTGAACAAGAAATATACATGCGCTTTACCTTTTGGGCCACTTTTGGTTTTGTATTCGGGCTATATTTGCCGTTTTGGAAAAGCAAAATGAGCGCCGAATTTATAATAACACAGGTTAAAGCAACCATAAGCCAACATCCGTTTTTAGATATTCTGCTCATTATTGCCGGAATGTTTTTTTATTTAATCGAGAAAGTTTCGCCCGGAGGATTAAAGTTTTTCTTTGTTTTATTGGGCGGAATGCGATTTATTGGACTCTATTTTTTATTGGTAGGCAACAGAAAAAACAAAATTATTTGGTTGGCATTGGTACTGGGTTGGCTACTTATTTCTGCCATTTCGCAAGGTATGTTTCATGATCTTATACTTTGGATTAGTTTTTTAATAATGATAACCGCACTAATTGTGCAATATACTCAACGGCAGAAAGCGCTGATTTTTATCACTTTCATTTTTTCTATTCTAATTATTCAAACCATAAAGCACGAATTTAGAAGCGAATCGTCGACGGTTACCGACACCGGCTCAAAAGCTACAATTTTTTTAAAGTTAACACGCGACAAGCTTACAAATCCGGAAAACATTTTAAGCGATAACTACTTAGATGCCAGTATTAATAGACTAAACCAAGGTTGGATTGTTTCTCGAATTATGGCTTGGACACCCAATTTTGAACCATTTGCCGATGGAGAAACTATTTGGCGAGGTTTAGAATCGGCATTGTTGCCGCGGTTTCTTGCACCCGATAAAGAAATAGCCGGCGGAAGAACTTATTTTAAACGTTTTACCGGACGTAACATTAATGCAAGTACATCCATGGGCTTGTCGCCATTAGGAGAAGCATACGCAAACTTTGGAATAAATGGCGGAATTCTTTTTATGCTACTACTCGGATTGTTTTATAATTATTACCTTTACCAAGTTTTCAGGCTTACCGAGTTTTATCCAACCCTAATAATTTGGATTCCGTTGCTTTTTTTACAAGTTATTAAAGCAGAAACCGATTTTGCTGTGGTTATAAACCATTTAAGTAAGGCATCTATTACCGTTTGGATAATTTTTTTCGGATTCCGAAAGTTTTTAGGTATAAAGCTATAAATATGCAAGTTACTTATTTTTTCAGAAAGCAAACCCACGGTTTTCATAGTATCGAAACACTTTTCAGTGCAATTCGCAATGCACTTCCTGAAAGCGTTTCTCATAAAGCCCATTTTGTTCGCTTCAAAAGTGCCATGCCGTTTGCAGTGCTTTTAAACGGAATTCTGGCGCGGTTTGCAGGAGGAGAAATAAACCATATAACCGGCGATATCAATTATTTAGCGCTATTTTTAAACCCAAAACGCACAGTTTTAACCATACACGATATTGAAATTTTGAAAAGAAGCAAAGGATTGAAAAAGTTCATAATTAAACTTTTCTGGTTTGAAATTCCGATTAAAAAAGCAAAATATGTTACAGTAATCTCCGAGTTTACCAAACGTGAATTATTAAATGAAATAAAAACCGATTCTTCAAAAATTATAGTAATTCCGAATTGCTTAACCATTCATACAAAACCCTTTAATTACTTATTTAACAGCCTAAAGCCTAATATTTTGCAAATTGGAACTAAACCAAACAAAAATATAGAAACACTAATAGCCGCCCTCGAAAACATTCCTTGTAAGCTTACCATAATTGGTAAATTGTCCGAAAAACAGGTACAACTACTTGTAAATACAAATATTGAATACGAAAACTTAAGCAACCTTTCTTCATCTGAAATAATAAATGCCTACCAACATACCGATTTGGTAAGTTTTATTTCAACCTACGAAGGATTTGGCTTGCCGATACTCGAAGCTAACGTTGTCGGTAGACCGGTTTTAGCTTCAAATACAGCGGCAATTCCCGAAGTTGCCGGAAATTCGGCGTTGTACGTTAACCCGTTCGATGTAAATTCGGTTCGAAACGGAATAAAACGTTTAATTGAAAACCCAGCAGAACGTGAGCAAATCATTAAAAACGGTTTTATAAATATTCAACGATTTTCGCCACAAATAATTGCCAACCAATACATTGCCTTGTATGAAACTATTGTAAAAGAATCGGTTGCATGATAAAAGTTTGCATATTCATCGATTGGTATATTCCGGGCTACAAAGCAGGCGGGCCGGTTAAATCGTTGGCATTGCTTATTGAAAAACTAAGCAAAACAGAGCAATACGAATTCTATGTTATTTGCCGAAATACCGATTATATGGACAAACAACCTTATGCTACGGTTGTTTCCGACCAATGGAACAAACTTTCTCCTTTTGTAAATGTTTACTATATTGCCAACTATAACTGTTCGCTTTCAAATTACTATAAAATATTACAGCCTATTCAACCCAATATATTGTATATTAATGGAATATGGTCGTACAAATTTTCAATTTTGCCGTTGTTTTTACGTATAAAATCCATCGATAAACGTATTATTTCGCCGCGCGGTATGTTAAACTCATCGGCTATAGATATAAAATCGGTTAAAAAGAAAAGTTTCTTACTTTTTGCACGTATATTCAATATATACAAAAATTATACGTTTCATTTTACCAATTTAGAAGAAAAATCGGAATCGGAAAAAGCATTGCCAAACATCCAAAATTTCAGTATTATAAGTAATTTTTCTGCCGAATATACTTTTCAAACCGAAAGAGTTGAGAAAAAAGTAAACGAAATTAATTTATTTTTTTTAGGAAGAATTTCACCGGAAAAAAATTTGCAGTATGCATTGGAATGTTTGGTGCAAATTAATGAAGTAATTGTTAATTTCGATATTTTCGGAGAAGTGTATAATCATAAATATTGGCTTGATTGTAAAGAACTTATAAAGAAATTGCCAATCAATATTCGAGTTAATTATTTCGGATTCATTAAACCAAATGAACTCAAATTTAAGCTTGGCAACTATCATTATCTGTTTTTACCTACAGCAGGCGAAAATTTTGGTCATGCAATTTCCGAAAGTTTACAAGCCGGAATTCCGGTAATTATATCGGACAAAACACCTTGGAATGCAATAGGTTACGGATTAGGTGGATTCGTTGTTAATCTGAATAATCAAAAAAGCTTTATTGAAATAATTGAAAAAGCTGCTGCTGAAAATAATACCACATATATGGCAAGGGTAGGAGAGGTGCAAAAATTTGTATATCAATATATTAATTCAACAAATTTACTCGAACCTTATTTAGCACTTTTTTCAAAATAAATATTATAGTTATGACAGAAAATACTGAAAATAAAGCACTTTTACTCGATAAACGTTATTTGCGAATGGCACTCGTTTGGTCGGAAAATTCCTACTGCATCCGACGAAAAGTAGGAGCACTGCTGGTAAAAGACAAAATGATAATTTCGGACGGTTATAATGGTACGCCGTCAGGTTTCGAAAATGTTTGCGAAGACGAAAACAACGTTACCAAGCCTTATGTACTTCATGCAGAAGCAAATGCAATTACAAAAATAGCAAAATCAAACAACAGTTCAGAAAATGCAACACTTTATGTAACTTCGTCGCCTTGTATTGAATGTTCAAAATTGATAATTCAAGCCGGCATTAAGCGTGTTGTATATTCGGAATTATACAGGAATAACGATGGAATAATGTTGCTTAATAGAGCCGGCGTAATTACAGAATATATTGAAATATAACACAATAGCTTTTAAAAAACTCTTACTTTTTGAAAAATGAAATACCAAAATTCGTTAAAACAAATTCTATTACCTATTGTTATTATACTTATTTTTGTTGTTGGAGCCTACGTTGGTCGCGGTATGGCAGGTTTTTCGTATATTAACAGAAATGGAACAAACGGGAATACAGACAAGGTAAGTACCTTGCTTAACTATATTGAAAGTGAGTACGTTGATTCTGTTTCACGCGAAGGATTAAACGAAGATATTATTCCGCAATTACTCGAAAACCTCGATCCGCATTCGGTTTATATTGCCGAATCGGAGGTTAGCGAACATAATGAGCCTCTGGAAGGAAATTTTGAAGGTATTGGTATTCAATTTAATATGGTGCACGATACCTTGGTCGTTTTACAAATAATTCCGCTTGGCCCTTCGGAAAAAGCCGGTTTGCTAAACGGCGACCGAATTATTAGTGTAGAAAACGAATCTATTGCCGGCAAAGGGCTTACTTCCGATGAAATTATAAAAAAACTCAAAGGAAAACGACTTACCGAAGTTACGGTAGGAATTAAGCGCCAAGGAGTTAAAAATGCGTTGTCGTTTACTATTATACGCGACAAAATACCAATTTACAGTGTCGATGCGTCGTTTTTACTCGCACCGGGCACCGGAGATTCAATAAAAAATATAGTTATCGATTTGCGCGGAAATTCCGGCGGCTATATGGAATCGGCTATTTCTATTGCCGACGAATTTTTAACCGACAACGAACTTATTGTTTATACAAAAGGCAAATCGCGTGCAAAAACCGATTATTTTGCTGAAAGTGGCGGAATTGTTGCCCATATTAAGCCAATTATACTTATTGACAGCTGGAGTGCATCGGCAAGCGAAATTGTTGCCGGTGCCTTGCAGGATAACGATATAGGTTTAATTATCGGTCGCAGATCCTTTGGCAAGGGTTTAGTTCAAGAACCGGTATTTTTTCCCGACGGCTCCATGGTAAGGCTTACCGTTGCACGGTATTATACACCTTCGGGCAGAAGTATTCAAAAACCTTATT
>JAIFNC010000281.1 GCA_020047935.1 Bacteroidota bacterium | reverse complement strand
CCAAGCGCACGATTTCAATTTTTTCAATCCAAAAGCAGGAGTTTACGTAACGCTTAATGAACAAAACCACGTGTATTGGTCGTATGCAAAAGCAAACCGCGAACCTAGTCGCAACGAATACCGCGATGCCGACGAAAATTATAAGCCGCAAAACGAAACCATGCACGATTTTGAAGCGGGCTATAAACTGAATTTGAATAAGTTGCGATTCGAGGCTAATGGCTATTTTATGAAATATAAAAACCAATTGGTGCTTACCGGCAAAATAAATAATGTAGGTTCGGCTATACGCATGAATGTAGAAAACAGTTACCGTGCAGGCATTGAGCTTTCCGGCGCTTGGCAAGTAAGCGAAGAATTTTCTGCAGCCGCAAACCTTACGCTTAGCCAAAATAAAATAATCGAGTTTACCGAATTTATCGACAATTGGGATACCGGTCTGCAAGATGAAAACCTTTTGGGAACTACCGATATCGCCTTTTCGCCGGCAGTAATTTCGAATTTTAGCTTAAGTTATGAGCCGGTTAAAAACCTAACTATCGATTGGCTGGGCAAATATGTAGGTAAGCAATACATCGACAATACTTCGAACAATGAGCGAAGTATAGCTGCCTATTTTGTAAACGACTTGCAAATTAATTATTCGCTTGGTTTGAAAGGAATTAAGGCTATTGATTTCAGCTTGAAAATAAATAACCTGCTTAACCACGAATACGAAACCAACGCATGGATTTACAGTTATATGCTTGGCGGCGAGCGATTTGCTATGGACGGCTATTTCCCGCAAGCCGGAATTAATTTTTTGGGCGGAATAACGCTGAAATTCTAATTTACAGACTCTAATATTAGCGACCCGACGGATTTTCGAAATCCGTCGGGTTTTAATATCAATAACTTACTTTCGAAAGGGCATAATTTAATTTTTGATATCGGTCGTTGCCTCGGTCAGACCGGCTAGTGGAAAAAACAGCAGAATATTGGTGGCTTATCGAAAAAAAATAAAAACAAAAGTTTTCGTTTGCGCATCAAAACTACTAAAAAAAGAGAAGGAAGATTTATTTCTTACCACTCTGATTTTTTTATCGGACAGCAGTGTTAAACAAACATATTTATAGAACGTTATGTTTTCTTTGTTGCTATGTGGTTTTATAAATTATTTAGGTTAACAACCTCCATTTCAATTCAAAAAAAATAATGGCTCATTAAAAAGAAAATTGTACTTTTGCAAAAAAATTTTACGATAATGACTACAGTAAAAGTTTTGGATAAGGAGTTTGCCTTATCGATTCCTGAAAAGGTAATTTTAGAAGCTATTAAACAAACAGCCAACCAAATAAACGCTATAGAATCGGGAAAAGATGTAATATTTTTAGCCATACTGAATGGTTCGTTTATGTTTGCATCCGATTTATTGAAATGCATTACTTTTCCTGCACAAATATCGTTTACTAAACTGGCATCGTATCAAGGAACTCAATCCACCGAAAGAGTAACCGAACTGCTTGGCATTAGCGAAGACCTTACCGGAAAAACGGTGTTGGTAGTTGAAGATATTGTAGATACCGGACATACCTTGGAAAAAATACACCAAATACTCAGCGAAAAAAATGTAGCCGAAATTAAAGTGGTAACCTGCTTATATAAGCCGGCAGCATTTAAAGGCAGCATTCCTCCCGACTATGTTTGTATCGAAATTCCGAACGATTTTATTGTTGGTTACGGGCTCGATTACGATGGTTTTGGTCGAAACTTACGCGATATTTACAGCTTGGTTAAATAGCAAAATTTATTCAATAAAACATTAGTTAGCAATAAATTAACTTTTAAAATAGCAAATACCAATATATTAACTAAAAACCTAATTTGGCATGCTTAATTTGCTTTTGTTTGGTCCGCCGGGTGCGGGAAAAGGCACTCAATCAAATAATTTATTTGCCAAATATAACTTAGTTCATTTTTCAACCGGAGAATCGTTGCGCGACGAAATGGCTGCCAATTCAGCCATTGGGAAAGAAGCTAAAGTTTTTTTAGATAGAGCCGAGTATGTGCCCGATGAGCTAATTCTTAGAATTGTTAAGAAAAAACTTATTGAATTTAAACACGAAAACGGAATTATTTTCGATGGTTTTCCGCGAACTAAAGCACAAGCAGAAGCGTTGGATATATTGATGCAAGAAACATTAAACAGCGAAATTAATTGCATGTTGGCACTCGATGTACCTGATGATAAGCTTGTTGAAAGAATGCAGGAAAGAGGCATAAAACTGGGAAGATACGAAGATCAAACCGAAGAATTGATAAGAAAACGTTTGAAAATATATAAATGCTACACCGAGCCGGTAGCTGAATACTATAAAAAATGCAATAAATTTATTGCAATAAATGGAGTCGGTTCTGTAGAACAAATATTTAACCGAATAACCTCGGTTATTGAAGAAAAAATTTAGTACCGTAAATTATACTATGTCGCATTCAAATTTTGTTGATTACGTAAAAATATTTTGCCGCTCGGGTAAGGGCGGTGCCGGCTCGCGGCATTTTCGCAGAGCCAAGTTCGAACCAATGGGTGGCCCCGATGGCGGCGATGGCGGACGCGGAGGTAATATTATATTGCGCGGAAACCCGCAGCTTTGGACACTAATGCATTTAAAATATCATAGGCATGTGTTTGCGGAGCATGGCGAATCGGGCAAAGGTGCCGGACGCAGCGGAAAAGCAGGCGACGATGTTTTTATTGATGTACCTTTGGGCACCATAGCAAAGGATGCCGATACCGACGCTATTTTGTTCGAAATAACCGAAGCCGGTCAAACCATTACGATGGTTCAGGGCGGCAGAGGCGGCTTGGGCAATACAAACTTTAAAACAGCTACGCATCAGGCACCCGAATATGCGCAACCCGGCGAACCGTTTATTGAAGGTTATTATATACTTGAACTTAAAGTGCTTGCCGATGTTGGTTTGGTAGGTTTTCCAAATGCGGGCAAATCGACCTTGCTGTCGAAAGTTTCGGAGGCAAAGCCCAAAATTGCCGATTACGCTTTCACAACGCTAACCCCAAATTTGGGAATTGTACCGTATCGTGATTACAAATCGTTTGTAATGGCCGATATTCCGGGTATTATCGAAGGCGCTTCGGAAGGCAAAGGACTTGGTTTACGATTTTTACGCCATATAGAACGCAACTCGTTGTTGTTGTTTCTTATACCTGCCGACAGCAATAATGTGGCAGAGGAATACCGTATTTTGGTAAACGAGTTGGAAATGTACAACCCTGAATTACTCGATAAAGAGCGGGTACTGGCTATTTCGAAATCGGAATTAATTGACAGCGAAATGCGAGAATTAATAAGTGCCGAAATGCCAAATGTACCGCATATTTTTATTTCGTCGTTTACGGGCGAAGGATTAGTACAGATGAAGGATTTGCTTTGGAACAGTTTAAATAAACCCCTGTAAAGTGGTCGAAAACATTATTGAAATCGATAAAGCGTTGTTTCTGTTTTTAAACGGAATACATAATGCTTTTTTCGATTCGGTAATGTGGCAAATAAGCGGTAAAGCTATTTGGATACCGCTTTATATAGTAATTTTATATGGTTTGTTTAAGCGTACCGGCAAGCAATTTATTTGGGTTTTTATTGCTGTTGTTTTTGCCGTTGCTGCCGCCGATTTAATTTCGGTACATGCTTTCAAAAACGTTTTTGAGCGTTTTCGCCCCACCCATACCCCCGAATTTCAGCAATTGGTGCATACAGTAAATAATTATAAAGGCGGACTATACGGTTTTGTTTCGTCGCATGCAGCAAATTCATTTGCATTGGCCGTAATTAGCGGGTTGTTTTTTCAGAAAAAACAAATTACATACGCACTTATAGTTTGGGCGTGTTTGGTATCGTACAGCCGAATATATTTAGGTGTACACTTTCCTGCCGATATTGTGTGCGGCGCCTTGCTTGGAAGTATGATTGCTTATTTAGTTTATATACTTTTTCAACAAGTATTCAAAATTAAAGCAAGTGTTTTTCCAAAATAGCCTTTAATTTTGGCATACTGTAAGGCTTCGAAACAAAATCGTTAAACCCAATGGTTTTTATTTTCGATTCAAATTCGTAACCTGCATGCGCAGTAATGGCAATTATTGGAATTTGAGCCTGCATTCCCGAAAAATTTTCGCGAATATACCGGGTTGTTTCGTAACCATTCATAACAGGCATTTCAATGTCCATAAAAATTAAATCGAATTGCTGCGATTTCAATTTTTCCAAACATTCTTTTCCGTTTGTTACTTCTGAATGTTTAACTCCTATTATATCAAGAAATTGCGATAATAAATATCGGTTATCTAAGTAGTCGTCCACTACAAGAATATTAAATTTTTCTAACATAAACCGGCTTAAAATTTGGTAAATTAATAATAATTAAATAAAATTACTAAAAATTTCGGCAACTGCAAATTTGTTTGAAAAAAATATGTATATTTACACAAATTGACGAATACAATTTACCCGATTTACAAGCTTAAAATTAACGCTTAAACTTTATGGAAAATACCAATGCAACAAACTTTAACAAACTGTTGGAATTATACCAAATTTCAGAAATAATTGAAGTATTTTCCGACATCGACCTCAAAATAATGTCGTTGCACGAAACGGCATCGTCCGATTTCTTATCGTTTTCGTATAATTTAAAAACCTACCACGCCGAGGTTAAAAAATTAATGGAATCGGCCGGTAAAGTATTTAGTTATTTTTCGGCTCCCGAATTTGAACAAGAACTTCGGAAACTGCAAACTTACAGTTCCGAATCGGTAAAGTTCTTATCCGATTTTAAACGAAATACCGAATTGCGCGTAGGCTATGTTGAATCGAAATCGGATTCGTTGTATCCTATTTCGGTAAGCATCAAGAACATTCAGCAAAACCTCAATACGCTTAAATATGCGATAACAAATATTCGTTTTTCGCTTAAAAATTTATACCCCGAAAAAGATACCGAAATAGAGCAACTTATAGGCACGGTTTCAGAAGCAATAAATTCGATGCGTATGCTGCTCGATGCTTGCAATAAAGAAATAGGCAGCCTAAAGAATACAAAGCATTACGAAATTGAGAAAATTAACAGTTTTTCGAATAACATTGAAACCGAAATACGCTCCAAATCGGAATTGCTCAATAGTTTTGCCGAATTGGTGCTAACCCGGATTGAATTTGCCCGAAAACACCACCATGAAGTAAGCAAATATTCCAAAGAAAGTTACGATAATATAGCAAATATTATTAAAAACCTTCAATATCACGATATTATAAGGCAGAAAATGGAGCATATTTCTGCAACCCATAAAGAATTGCTTGAGGAGCTAAATCAGTTCAAGCACAGCGATTCGAAAGTAGTATTGTTTAGTCAGGCAAAATATGCATCGCAAATTCCGGAAATAGCCGAATTGCAAGCTGCACAATTAGTTTTTACCAACAAAGAGTACCAAAAGGCCATTGAGAGTATAACAGCCAGTTTTTTAGAAACCGGAAGCAAGTTAATTAAAGTAAGCGAGTTGACCTCCGAACTTTCGGGACAGCATTTTACCGAATCGAGCTATATAAACCATACCGGATTTAATTTTATGCAGTTGGTAATGCTTATAGACCAAGCGGTAAATTACGACGCAAATGCTAACAATACCCTTAAAAACAATAGTATAGAGCAGTTTAGTGCCATATTTGTGCCTGCGTTGGATAAGCTAAAAATGTTTGAAGCCGAATTGGCTAAGAAAAAAGTGTCGAACGAAGATTATAACTCGGAATTTTTAAACAATAAAACCATTAGCAATCTGATAACCGATATAAAAAATGGCACCAAATTGCTCGAAAAAGTTGTAATGGAATATTTAAACGAAAGCCATGTAAATATAGAACCGGCTATTAACCCCGCGGCTAAACCCAATACGCAATCGGATTTATTTAACTTTTCCATTTACCGCGAAGTAAACAATTGTAAAATTAATTATTTTGTAATTGACGAAATTAGAAAAACCATAGAAAACGTAAAATATTACGATTTTTTCGATAAAATTATCGATCAAATAATATATCAGCTCAATTTAATTTATCATAAAATAGTAAATAAAGAATTGCCCGATACCAATAATACCGATGCTTTTGAAAGCATACGTGCAAAATATACTACGCGTTCCGAACGTTCAATACACGATTCGGTAGTCAATAAATCGGATTCGGAAATGCAAGAAACCGAAGAGGAGGATGAAGGCGATATTGAACTGTTCTAATTTAAACAAACATAAAAAACTATGAGCAAGCCGGATAAATCGTCGAAAACTGGAATCGTTAAATTAAGCGGCGATGTTTCGATTCAAACCATACAAAAGCATTATGCCGAAATTGTAACTGCATTGCAAAAAAATCAATCGGTACGAATTGTAGGCGAAAATATAAATGCGTTCGATTTAACTGCTGTTCAGGTGCTTATAGCTGCTAAAAAACAAGCAGAAACCGAAAAAAAACAACTGGCTTTTGAAATTAAACTCCCCTCCGATTTGCACAAAATAATGCAAAACGCCGGATTTGAAGCATATTTTTTAAAGTAAAAATAATACAAGGTAATCATGCAAAAAAATGTACTTATAGTTGACGACTCTGAAAGCATTCGCGAAGTGGTTGGTTTTACACTTGAGAATGCAGGGTTCAACGTATTTGCCGGAGTAGATGGCAAAGATGCACAAAAATTTCTGGACGGTCGACGTATTGATTTGGTAATAACCGACTTGCATATGCCTGAAATGAATGGCATTGAGCTTATAAAAGTAATAAGACGCATGGCTACGTACAGCAATGTACCTATTCTATTTCTTACTACCGAATCGCAGGTTGAAAAAAAGATGGAGGCAAAAGACGCAGGAGCAACCGGGTGGATTATTAAACCCTTTGTTCCGGCAAAATTATTGGAAGCAATAAACAAAGTAATCAGGTAATTGTTAAACTATTGAACCATGGATAACTTTCAAAAAAAATTTCGTGAAGAAGCCGAAGATTTGGTAAACGGGCTGGAAAGTTTGCTGCTTAAACTCGATGCCGATAAAAACAACGGAAGCATAATTGAAGAAATTTTTAGAACAATGCACTCGCTTAAAGGCGGTGGCGCAATGTTTGGCTTCAATGCTGTTTCAGACTTCACGCACAACTTGGAAAGTATCTATGATTTGGTTCGTGCAGGTAAGTTGGCTGTTTCAAAAGAACTATTGAACACCACGCTCGAAAGCATTGATTTAATTAAGATTTTGCTCGAAAACAAACCCGAACTAAGCCAAAACGATAAAAGTCTGTTTACTGAAATTGAAGCAAAAATAAATTCCTTTATTGGGGGCGAAAAATCAACCACCCGTAAAGATTCAAATTTTATTGCGCACAAAACTGAAGTTACCGACGGTACTTCATATTACATTCTTTTCGAGCCCCGACCGCAAATAATGAATAACGGTACCAACCCGCTTTACTTGGTAGACGAGTTGGTAACATCGGGTACTGCTTTTGTTAAAGCGCACCATTTAAACTTGCCGCCGCTCGAAAAACTGAACCCCCTAAATTGCTACACCTCTTGGGAAATTGTTATTTTTACCAAGTTAACCGAAGAGCAAATTCGCGACGTATTTTTATTTGTTGAAGACGAAAGCCATATACTTATTGACAATTTGGGTAAAACCAATATTCTCGAATCGTTAAAATTTTCGAATTATTTAAACTCAATTTCCGAATCAACCGAATATTTCGACTTACAGACCTTAACCCTAAAACTAAATAATGCAGATGATATTGAGCAACTAACCTTTAAAGCCGACTATAAGCTTAATGCATTGCAGGATAACCAAATAACAAGCATTCGAGTTGATTCGGAAAAGCTTGATAACCTGATGAACCTAGTGTCGGAATTAGTTACCACCCAAGCTGCCTTAAACCTTTATACCGAAGCGAACAAGGATCCCAAACTGCTTCAAATTAACGAAAGCCTTGAAAATATTACCCGACACCTACGCGACTTGGCGTTTAACGTTTCGCTGCTGCCCATCGAAACACTCAATACCCGGTTCCGGCGCTTAGTGCGCGATTTGGGCGCCGATTTGGGCAAAGAAATTGAATTTGAAACTACCGGTACCGAAACCGAATTGGATAAATCTATCATTCAATCGGTTACCGACCCTATTATGCATATTTTGCGCAATTGCATCGACCACGGAATTGAAATGCCTGCCGAACGTACCAAGAAAGGGAAACCGGCAAAAGGACTAATAAAACTTTCGGCAAACTATACCGGAAATACCGTACGAATTATTATATCCGACGACGGAGCCGGAATTAACGAAGAGGCTGTTTTGGCAAAGGCTATTGCAAACGATTTATTTAAAGGAACTTCAAAATTAACACACGAAGAAATAGTAAACCTAATTTTATTGCCGGGCTTTAGTACGGCAAAAAGAGTAACCGATATTTCGGGGCGAGGCGTTGGATTAGACGTAGTTAAGCGTAAAATAACAGAAATTAGAGGCGATTTAGAAATAAAATCGGAACCAAATAAAGGTACCTCCATAACTATTATACTACCGCTTACGCTTTCCATTATCGACGGATTGTTAATTGATGTAAACAAATACAAATACATTGTGCAACTTTCGGTTATCGATAAAATTTATGCCTTAGACAAAAACCAATTGGGAAATACTAAAAACAAAATTATAATTCTGGACGACGAACAAATACCTTACAGTAATTTGCGCGAAATATTTGAATTCGAACCCCATAATACCGATATTATACAAATGCTTGTAGTGAAATACGAAAACAGAAAAGCAGCCATAATTGTTGACGATGTATTGGGCGAGCATCAAGCTGTAGTAAAACCATTGGGCAAACTATACCGAGGACAAGATTTTATTTCGGGCGCAACCATTTTGGGCGATGGTACAGTAGCATTGGTACTTGATACAAATAAAATTATTAAACAATTGAGTAACAATTAAGCAACATGGAAGAGGAAGAAGAAATAAAAACCTATTTAACATTTACACTAAGCAACGAATTATTTGCCGCCAACGTAGCCGGTATTCAGAATATACTCGAAATGCCGCTTATTACGCCGGTTCCAAAATCGGAACCTTATATGAAAGGTGTTAGCAATTTACGCGGTTCTATTTTACCAATTATTGATACGGGCGTAAAATTTAATTTGCCCGGCTCGGTAGTTACAAAAAACTCGGCAGTATTGGTGGTTAAAATTATGCTCGACAACGAAATGATTGATGCCGGACTGTTGGTTGATTCGGTAAGCGAAGTGTTTGAATATAATAAAGAAGACATTATTGAAATTCCGTCGGTTGGGGTTACTTTCAACACAAAATACCTCGACGGATTTGTAAAATATAAAGGTAAACATTATATGTTACTTAATTTCGATAAAGTTTTTGCCGACCAAGCTAAACAAAATGTTTTACGATAATTACGTTTTTAACCATAACTTTATGCTTGAAAAAAAGTATAAAAACGACCGGCACAATAATTTACTATAAAATAGCCATAAGCCTTGCACTAATATTAAACCGAAAATGCCTATTAATGGCGTATTTAATGTAGTAATAAAAAACAAATTATACACATGAAAACGAATGTACATACCGGTTTCTCTTCGTATCTTACTTTTATTCTCGATACCGAGCTGTTTGCTATAGATGTTACAAAAGTAATTAGTGTATTGGAAGTTGGTAAAATTACCAAAATTCCCGATGCACCCCGATACATGCCGGGCGTAATTAATTTAAGAGGCGAAGTACTGCCTATTATCGATACGCGCATTAAATTTGGCATGTCGGCAATTGAATATAATCAGGACACTTGTATTATAGTGCTTAACTTAAATATTGAAGGCACCGTAATAAAATTGGGCGCAGTAGTTGATAGAGTAATTGAAGTACACGAAATAAACAACAACCTCATTAAATCGGTACCTCAGCATGCACATTCAGCCTACATTGTTGGTATGATTGAAAAAGAAGACGAGTTTATTTTATTGCCCGATGTCGATAAAATTTTCTCGGTAGACGAAATTGTAGCTATAACATCGGCAGAAACAGTAAATGCTGCCCGACAAGAAAATAAAACGGCTTTCAACGAAACAAAATCGAACGAAATGACCGAGGCTGAATTTTTAGACAGAGAATTTCCAACAGATGCTACATCGGAAAACGATTCAACTATTTGATTTAATAAAAAGAAATTATGGATTTATCGAGACAAGAACAAATTTTTAAAGCACAACTAAGCGATTCTGATTTTAATATTTTAAGTAAATTTATTTACGAAAAATATGGAATTAAAATGCCTCAAGTTAAAAAAGTTATGCTTCAAAGTCGTCTGCAAAAACGTCTTCGTGCACTCGATATTACCACCTATAAAGAATATATAAATTATGTGTTTAGTAAAGATGGCGAACAAGGCGAACTGATACACATGATTGATGTGGTAACTACCAATAAAACCGATTTTTTTCGCGAACCTGCACATTTCGATATTCTTAACGAATTAGTACTGCCCGAATTTATAAAAACCAACCGTGCAAACGCGCCGCTGCATTTCTGGAGTGCCGGCTGCTCTTCGGGCGAAGAGCCATATACCTTGGCAATAATTTTTGAAGAGTTTAAACTTACGAACCCAAATTTTAGTTATCAAATTTTTGCCTCCGACCTTTCAACCCGAATACTGGAAAAAGCAATGGGCGGAATTTATGCCGAAGACCGAATTGAAGGTATTCCGATGGTGCTGAAAAAACGATATTTTTTGAGAAGCAAAGATAAAACCAAGAAATTGGTTCGTATAGTACAGCCGTTAAGAAACCAAATTACCTATAAACGAATAAATTTTATGGACTCGGCTTACGATGCTCCAAAAAATTTCGACATTATTTTTTGCCGAAACGTATTAATTTATTTCGATAGGCAAACCCAGGAAAATGTAATAAATGGTTTGTGCAGGCACTTAAAAACCGACGGCTATTTCTTTTTAGGACATTCCGAATCGACCTTAAATTTGAAAGTGCCGCTAAAACAAATTAAACCAACTGTTTACCGAAAAATATAATTTTTTTGTACGGTGCACCTAACCTTTAGCCTGCTCATAAAAAATACAGAAACGAAAAAGACCATAACCAACTGAAAACCCAATACAATGAAATTATCCGATAAAGACCTGATAGACGAACTAAAACGCCGATTCGACGAAAATTCACAAGCACTTACCGAGCTTAAAGAAATGGCAAGCGAACTGCAGCGAGTAAATAAAAAGCTTACCGAATCGGAAAAACTTAAGTCGAATTTTATTTCGAACATTAACAACGAAATTGTAAATCCGTTTGCATCCATAGTGGGTCTGGCCCATAGTTTGGCTCATTTAAAAGAAGGAAACTGGGAAAAAGTAAAAGTTATGGCCAAGCTTATTCATGCCGAAGCCTTTAGTCTCGATTTTCAACTTAAAAATGTATTTAAAGCGGCCGAAATTGAAGCCGGCGAAGCCGCACCGGCATACAGCATTGTGAATATACCTGAAATTATAGACCGAATAAGCGAAGATTTCAAACTTGAAGCCCTGGCAAAAGAAATTGAAATTATTACCGACGTTTGCAACGAAATAGACTTTTTTAAAACCGATGTCGATAAATTATCAATTATTCTGAATAATTTAATTAGCAATGCCATTAAATACAGTTTCAAAAAAGGAAAAATTGATTTAAAAGTTTGCTTACAAAACAGCAACCTCGAAATTACGGTAACCGACTATGGTAAAGGTATTTCACCCAATAATCGCGATTTAATTTTTGACCGATTCGAGCGTTTCGACTCAGGCATAAATACCCCAAATAGAGGACACGGTTTAGGCTTATCGGTTACAAAAGCACTCATCGACTTGCTCGACGGACACATTAGTTTCGAAACCGAAATTAATAAAGGGACAAAATTTAAAGTAATAATTCCTAATCCGGGCGACTGGGTTAAAATTGATGGCTTTACCGGCAACCCCGATGAGTTGTTTTTTAATCAACCCGATATTTTTTAAACCCAAAAGGCAGCTAAAATATGAATGCTAAAACACATTATTTGTATCCTTCTGCATTATTTGCATCTCCTGAACCCTACCAAATAACTACTATTTTAGGTTCATGCGTTGCTGTTTGCCTGTGGGATAGAGTGTTACAAATAGGAGGAATGAATCATTATATGCTGCCTTTATGGAACGGTGCAGGCTTGGCATCGCCCAAATACGGAAACATTGCCATTCCGGCATTGGTCGAAAAACTTGAACGAATGGGAAGTGAAAAGAAAAACCTTGTTGCTAAAGTTTTTGGCGGAGGTGAAGTTATTTCCACCTCCAATTCAAATTTTAATATCGGAGCCCGAAATATTGTATTGGCGCAGCAAACCTTGCAGGAACTTAATATACGAATTGTAGCTCACAGCTATGGAGGTTCAAGTGGTCGTAAAATTTTGTTTTACACAAAAACCGGCGAGGTAATGCATCGTTTTATTCAGCAAACAACTATTGAACCCAAAGAAAACGGAAAAATATGAATGAAAAAATTTCGGTACTTATTGTCGACGATTCCGCAATTGTTAGGCAAGCCTTGAGCGAAATATTGGGTTCCGACCCGCAAATCGAGGTCATTGGCACAGCATCAGACCCTTACATAGCTGCAAAAAAACTGCAAATGCAAGTTCCGGATGTAATAACATTAGATATTGAAATGCCGCGTATGGATGGGCTTACTTTTTTACGAAAAATTATGACCCAGCACCCCATTCCGGTAGTTATAATTTCGAGCTTAACCGAAAAAGGAAGTATAACTGCACTTAAAGCGCTCGAATACGGCGCAATAGAAATTGTAAGCAAACCAAAATTACATACGCGCGAATTTATCGAAGAATCGAGAATAAAGCTAATTGATGCAGTTAAAGCTGCTGCTGTAGCCAAATTACGACGTATTGCGCCACGGGGCAATGCCATGGCAGTTACTCCAAAACTTTCTGCCGATGCCGTGCTGCCTCCGCCCATTATGAGAGCGTTGCCTAAAACAACCGAAAGCATTATGGCGGTTGGCGCTTCAACCGGCGGAACCGAAGCATTGCGCGTGTTTTTGGAAGCAATGCCTATCGATTGCCCGGGAATTGTTATTGTACAGCACATGCCCGAAGTTTTCACCAAATCGTTTGCTCAACGCCTCGATTCACTTTGCAAAATATCGGTTAAGGAAGCCGAAGACAACGATACAATTTTGCGCGGCAGAGCACTAATTGCCCCCGGAAATAAACATACACTCATAAAACGCTCGGGCGCCCGCTACTTTGTTGAAGTAAAAGAAGGCCCGCTCGTAAACAGGCACCGACCTTCGGTTGACGTATTGTTTAGGTCGGCAGCACGATTTGTTGGCGCAAATGCCGTTGGTATTATTATGACAGGCATGGGCGACGACGGTGCACGCGGATTAAAAGAAATGAAAGACTCGGGCGCAAAAACCATTGCACAAGACGAAAAATCGTGCATTGTGTTTGGCATGCCCAAAGAAGCCATTAAACTTGGAGCTGCCGATAAAATTTTGCCTTTAGAGCAAATTGCCGATGCTGCACTTTTATGGTTAATGCACTAAATAAAATTTTGTATTTGGTATAAGAATTGCATAATTTAGTCGAAGTATTTTGGCAACATAAAAAGCTGAATAAAACTTTACGACAAATAAGGTTTTTAACAAATTCTGTTTTATATTTACCAAGGTATTCGGAACTAAAATATAGTTAAATATTCAATTGAAAATGAAGCAATCCGGAAATTCATTAATCGTTATATCATACTTACTTACAGG
This sequence comes from Bacteroidota bacterium, assembly GCA_020047935.1. Taxonomy (GTDB): domain Bacteria; phylum Bacteroidota; class Bacteroidia; order Bacteroidales; family JAIFNC01; genus JAIFNC01. The sequence goes on along the minus strand of JAIFNC010000281.1, from coordinate 10,507 downwards.
CTTTTTTGTAGGTCTGGCATTCTTATTTTTTGTTTATATCATTCAAATAGTTGCTTCAGGTTATTTCATTTCTTTCGAATCGGTAAAAACAATTCACGCACAATTTCCTGCAATTTTTATACTCGACCTGCTACCGTTTCTTTTAGCATTTATTGCCTACCTAACCGGCAAATTCTTGCACGAATCGTTACGTAAGTCGAATACTGAAACCGATCAAGCAAAACAGATAAATAAAAAAGTGTACGATTTTGTCGAAAACTTGCGTACCGGCAACACCAATGTCGAGTTTCAATTTGAAGGTTATGACGAGCCAATAGGCAATGCACTTGTAAAACTTCAAAATAGAATCAACGAAACCCAAAAAGAAGAAGAGAACAGAAAAAAAGAAGATGCACAACGAAGCTGGATTGCCGAAGGTTTGGCAAAATTTGGCGATATTTTGCGTTTGTACAACAATGATATTGAAAAGCTTTCGTACAATATTATTAAAGATTTGGTTTTATATATTGATGCCAAGCAAGCCGGCTTTTTTGTGCTGAATGAAAATAACACCGACGGCGACCGATATTTTGAATTAATGGCAATGTTTGCCTATGACCGACGAAAATTTGCACAACGAATTATTCCGTGGGGCGACGGGCTTATTGGTACCTGTGCGCTTGAAAAAGCTTCCATTTACCTTACTAAAATTCCCGATGGCTATGTTTATATAACTTCAGGGCTCGGACAATCCACTCCGAAAAGTTTGCTCATTGTACCGCTTTTAGTCAACGACGAAATTCATGGGGTAATAGAAATTGCTTCGTTTAAAGAATACGAAAAATTTGAAATAGAATTCGTTGAACGGGTTGCCGAAAGTATTGCATCGACCCTTTCGAGTTTGAAAATTAACATGCGAACTGCCATGTTATTGAAAGAAACTCGCGAACAAACCGAAGCAGTAGCATTGCAAGAAGAAGCCATGCGGAACAGTATGATTGAATTACGCAGAACCCAGGAAGAAAAAGAACGACAGTCGCGACAATTTATAAACTTTACCAACTCGGTAAACCACACCATGATACGCGCCGAATATGAGGTTGACGGAACCTTGGTGTATGCCAATACTAAGTTTATTGAAGAACTTGGTTACATGGGCAATAGCGAAGTTGAGAGCAGACATATTTCAATGTTTATTAGCCAAAAAGACCGCGAATGGTTCGACGATATTTGGAGCACTATAGCAGCCGGCGGCAAACACTTTGAAGGCGACATGAAACACGTAACCAAACAAGGCAAAGACGTATGGATTAATGCTACCTATGTAAGTGTTCGCGACGAAAACGGAGTACCGGAAAAAATTCTGTTCTTGGGTATCGATACTACTACTGCCAAAAAGCAAAGTCTCGATTTTGAAGGACAAATTTCGGCGCTAAACTTGGCTATTTTAAAAGCCGAATTTCATATAACCGGCAAATTTATTGAATCGAACCAATTGTTTTCGAATTCGGTTGGCTATTCAGCAATTGAACTTAAAGATCTTACCATTTTTCACTTAATAAATAATGCTGAATTAAATAAATTTAGGCTAATATGGAAAAACGTGGTAAACTCGGTACACTACGAAGGCGCCATTATGTTTATTGATAAAAACGGTAACGAAGCATGGATTCAAGGTACATTTACCGCCGTAAACGATATGTATGGCGAAGTAGCAAAAGTAATTCTTATTGCATCGGATATAACCGAGCAGAAAAAGATAGAACTAAAAGCACAAAAACAAACCGAACAGCTTAAAATACAAGAAAAACGCTTGCAACAATCGCAAGTGGAACTTAGCCGAAAATTGCAAGAAGCACGCGAAGAAATGAAGTCGCAGTTTAAAGAAATTGAAACGGTTAAATTACTAAACGAACGTGCATTGGAAGGTTTATTGGATGCGGTGGTAACCATAAACCACAACAATATTATCGAGTTCTTTAACAAAGCTGCCGAATCGTTGTGGGGCTATACGAAAGGCGAGGTTTTGAACCGTAATATTGAAGTATTGCTGCCGGCAGAATTTAAAGGAAATAACGACAATTATTTGGGCAATTTCTTTTATTCGGGCTCCGAGGCGCTTATCGGAAAACGTACCGAAGTTTTTATTATAAACCGACGCAACGAAGAAGTAGCTGTTCTGGTAACCCTTTCGCAAGCGCAGGTTGGCGGCGAATCGACCTTAACTGCATTTATACAAAACATTGAAGTAGAATTGTTTTAGATAAAGCAATATTGTAAAAAAACTCGGGAAGTGAAATTTTCCGAGTTTTTTGTTTAGATAAGCAATGTGGCTTTTACAATTAATAAAGGCTGTTTTTTTGAAGACGAAAATAAAGTTGATAGAATAATACCGATTGGATATCATGCAACCGAAAATTATTTTTCAATTCCCTTATTTTCAACCTGCACCATTTCAATATTTCGCTATTTTTATAAAAAAAGGCTGCACAAAATTTTGTACAGCCTTTTGAAATTATTGTTTAAGCTTATTTTTTCAAATTGTGTTTTTTCACAAAATCATTCAAAATACCATCTAAATTAGGGAAACCTATTTCTTGTAAATCGTAATAAACACGAGTGTTCGGTTTGGTAATTTTGATAATACGGTTCAAATCAATAGGGGTAGCAATAAGAACGGTATCGCAATCGGTATTGTTAATGGTGGTTTCCAAGTCTTTAAGTTGTTGTTCGCCATAACCCATAGCCGGAAGCAAGGTACCAATGTTTGGGTAATTTAGGAAGGTTTCGGTTAAGCGACCAACAGTAAACGGACGAGGATCGACCAATTTAGCAGCACCAAATTTGCGAGCGGCAACGGTACCGGCGCCAATTTTCATTTCGCCGTGGGTTAAGGTTGGGCCGTCTTCAACCACCAAAACGCGTTTGCCTTTAATTAGTTCAGGGTTATCAACTTTAATAGGCGATGCACCATCAATAACAATCGCATTCGGGTTTACTTTGCTAATGCTTTCGCGAACGGTTTGAATACCTTCGGGCGATGCACTGTCCATTTTATTGATAACAATAGCGTCGGCCATGCGTAGGTTTACTTCGCCGGGGTAGTAGCTAAGCTCATGTCCGGGACGGTGCGGGTCGGCTACGGTAATGGTTAAATCCGGCTTATAGAACGAAAAGTCGTTGTTACCGCCATCCCACAAAATAACATCGCAACCATCGGGGTCTTTTTCGGCAGCACGTACAATTGCTTCATAATCGACACCGGCGTAAATAACATTGCCGCGTACTACGTGCGGTTCGTACTCTTCCATTTCTTCAACGGTACATTTGTGTATAGCCAAATCTTCAACTTTAGCAAAACGTTGTACTTTCTGAGCGTTCAAATCGCCATAAGGCATTGGGTGACGTACTGCAACCACTTTCAAGCCTTTTGCCATTAAATACTCAACCACTTTGCGCGAGGTTTGCGATTTTCCGCAACCGGTGCGCGTAGCAACAACCGCAATTACGGGTTTGGTGCTTTTAATCATAGTAGCATCGGGGCCCAATAAACCAAAGTTTGCGCCGGCTGAGTTCACTATTGCACTCATGCCCATAACTTTCGAATACGGAACATCGGAATACGAGAAAATACAAATATCAGCTTTTAATTCTTTAATTAAGCGTGGTAATTCTTCTTCAGCAAAAATAGGAATGCCGGATGGATATAATTCGCCTGCCAATTCTTTCGGGTATTTACGTCCGTCGATATCCGGAATTTGTGCAGCAGTAAAAGCAACCACATTATACTCGGGGTTGTTTCTGTAATAAGTGTTGAAATTGTGGAAATCGCGTCCGGCGGCTCCAATAATAATAACATTTTTCTTTGCCATTTTTTAATCCTCCTTTGTGTATTTTTAAATTAGGTTTTTAATTTATGTGCAGCAAATTTAAAAATTTAAACCTTACGATTTTTATGTTAAGAAATATGTTGCCATTTTAAAAACTATTGATTTTCAGTAAATTACAAAACATGATAAAAATCATATAAAAAAAATCTTCTTATTTTGAAAAAAACACGTTGAACATAAAATAAACTATGCAGGTTTAAGGTTTATAATTAAATGCACAATTAGCCACACTATCAGCATGAATTTTTTAGCACATTTATATTTGTCGGGAAACAACGAACAAATTTGTATAGGCAATTTTATTGCCGATTGGGTTAAAGGCAGCCATTTGGAACTGTATCCGGATATTATTCGGAAAGGAATTATAGTGCACCGTTCTATTGACGATTTTACCGACCATAACCCAATAGTTTTGCGCAATGCAAAGCTTTTTAAGTCGGGCTTTGGGCATTATTCGTCGGTAGTAATAGATGTGGTGTACGATTATTTTTTAGCTAATTTATGGGACAATTACTCGACCATTAATTTGCCCGATTTTGCGACCTCAATGTACAGTTTGCTGCTCCGAAGCCGCAAGTATATGCCTCTGCCGGTAAACCGTATGATTCCGTTTTTAATTGAAAGTAACCGGTTGGTAAGTTACCGCAGTATTGAAGGCATACGCTCGTCGTTGGCAATTATGGCAAAAAACACCAGCTTGCCCGAAAAACATGATTTTGCCATTGATGTAATATTAAAAAATGAAGAACAACTTACTTACGATTTCATTGCTTTTTTTGAACAAATGAAAGAGCACATTAGCCGAATGCATGGCATTGTGTTGCCCGAAACAATTTTTCCGGACAATAACCAACAGTCGTTAAGTGCTTAAACTAATTTATTTTTTGCCTTGCCAATTTATTTTAAAGCGTTTAGTTTGAAAGAACTAAATGCTTTTCGTTTTTTGTACTACTTTTGCAAACTTTCAAATACCAATATTTACATGAAATTGCTTTCAGGCGCTTGGGTACAAACCAATATATATTTTGCATTATTACTGCATTTACTGCTCACCTTTATTTTTTCTGTTGTGCTTCGTTTGGCATTTTTTGCTTTCAATGCTTCCTTATATTCGGGCATTGAATTTTCGCATTTTTTATATTTAGTCTACGGTGGGTTGCAGTTCGATTTGGTTGCCGTTATTTACCTCAACTTCTTTTACTTGGTTTTTGTAATGCTGCCTTTCGAATTTCGTTTTAAAAAATGGTATAAACCCATTTTGCATACGGTATATTTAGTGCCAAACATTGCCGGTTTAGCCGCCAATTACACCGATTTTATTTATTTTCGTTTTACCGGCCGACGAAGTACGGTTGAAGTTTTTTCCGAATTTGCCAACGAAACCAATTACTTTAAGTTTTTTACCGAATTTTTATTCGATTATTGGTACATAGCTATTTTTTGGATAATAACTACCGTTTTGTTTGTTTATATGTATTTCAAAATCCGTTTTAAACCCGATAATTTCAGGACGCAATGGCATAAATATGTGCTTTGGACAGCGCTTATTTTCCCGGTTTTTGTACTTTCAATAGGTGCCATGCGCGGGGGTTTCAAGCACAGCACTCGCCCAATTGCTCCGGGCAATGCCGGCACTTATATTAATCAACCAAACGAAGCTGCCATTGTACTCAATACTCCGTTTAGTATTATTCGCACCTTAAGCAAAAAAGTACTCGAACCTGTACATTATTTTAAAACCGAAGCCGAATTAAACCAGTACTTCACTCCTATTTCGCAATTTAATTCTTCGGAAAACTTCCACAAAAAAAATGTAGTTATTATTATTTTAGAAAGCTTTGGGCAAGAGTATATCGGGTATTTCAATTCGAAATTGGTTGCCGAATATGGCAGCTTTACTCCCTTTCTCGATTCCCTATTTGCAGTAAGCTACACTCCAAAAAATGCATTTGCAAACGGCAGAAAATCCATTGATGTGTTGCCTTCGGTAATGGCTTCAATACCTATGGTAGGTTCGCCATTTGCAGTTTCGAATTACTACAACAATAAATTCAACGGACTTGGCTCTATTTTGGGTTCCGAAGGTTATCATACCTCGTTTTTTCATGGTGCGCCAAACGGCTCCATGGGGTTTGATGCTTTTGTAAAAACTGCCGGTTTTGCTCACTATTTTGGCATGAACGAATACGGAAACAAAAGCGATTTTGGCGGTTTGTGGGGAATTTGGGACGAAGAATTTTTGCAATTTTGGGCACAAAAGCTAAACGAATTTCCTCAACCGTTTTTAAGTGCCGTTTTTACTTTGTCGTCGCACCACCCGTTTGTGGTACCCGAAAAGTACAAGGGTAAATTTAAAGATGGGCCGCTACCTGTTTTTAAAACCGTAGCATACACCGATATGGCATTACGAAAGTTTTTTGAAACCGCCGCCAAACAACCGTGGTACAAAAACACCTTGTTTGTAATTACCGCCGACCACGCCTCAACGCCACATTACAACGAATATACCAACATTGCGGGTACGTATAAAGTTCCGGTGGTATTTTTTGCCCCCGACTCGTCGCTAAAAAACCTGAAACCGGTTGATTTGGTGCAGCAAACCGATATTCTGCCTTCGGTTTTGCACCATTTACATTACAAAAAACCGTTTGCGGCATTTGGCAACAGTGTTTTTGATAATCGAGCGAACCGATTTGCATTTAATTTCGATTCGGGAGTTTACCAATATTACAGCGGCGATTATTTACTGCAATTCAGCCTGCAAAGCGATTATAGGTTGTATAATTACAAAACCGACCTTAGACTCCAAAACAACCTTGCCAACCAACTTCCCGATACGGTTAATAAAATTGCACCTTTTGCCAAAGCATTGGTTCAGCAATACCATAACCGAATGATTGAAAATAGATTAACCAAGTAATTTAACGTTTGCGTAAATATATTTCGGGCAAATTAAGTTGGCTTATTTGCAATAATTCTAATTCGAACTTAGATTTAGGTTGAACAAAAAAACCAATCTTATTCCCATAAAAAGGCAACGACTTTTGAATACTTATAAGTTCGAAGTTTATGAAAATATACATGGCATTGTCTACTTTCCGAATAAGCAAGGTATTGGGTTCGTCGCTTTTTAAACTCGAACAAGGAATAAGCGAAGTTTTGTCGGATTTTAATTTTTTGCCGGTGTTTATTCTGGTCATGCCGGCAAGCGGAAGCAAAATCATTTGATTGTAAAGCGAATCGGAGGAGCACCAAAAAAACGAAAATTCGGTTGTTGTTGAATCTAACCATGCTATTTGAACTTCAATTTCATAGTTTTTAGTCGAATCGAGCAGTGGTGCATTTACCGCGTACTGGGTACTTTTGGCATGTATAATGGGCAGGCCGGTTGCGCTTTTCTCAATCGGTTTTAGCGAGTCGGGCAATAAATTGGTAAAATTGAATAGTAGCGGTGTTTTATTTTCAGGTTTTATTCCGTTCAATTTCAAGGCATTCCAAACACGCTCAACGGTATAAAACGATTTTTCTATTTCGCTGTAACGAATATATTCCGACTCGATGGTTGAATTTTCAGCCACCAAAAAACCAAATTGAGCCGGCACAAAACGCGGTAAATCAAACTCATACATTAATTGTTCGTTCAAAAAATAGTATATGGTTTTATCAATTTTGCGAACTGTAATTTTGTTAAACCCTTTTTTATTAACCAAATCGGAATCGGAAAACGGTTTAAGCATTTCAACCGAATCGCGGTACTGGAGCACAGCAAATTCGCCTTTACCGGTAAATCCGAAATAAAAAAAATCTCCGGTACCGTTGCCTATTATCAATCCGTTAAATGCGTTGTTTTTTCCTTTGGAATACTTCATTGAGGTTTCGAATTCAAAATCTTTGGATGAATAACCTGAAATTTCGTAAAACGAAAACATTGCCTGATTGGTTAAGCTACTCCATGAATACAAACCGTTTTCGGTTTTACCTACACTTTGTCCGGCGGTTCCTTCCGAAAAAAAGTTTTCTTTTTCATCGAAATTATCTAGTAAAACCGTAGTATAATATTCCGCCGGAATACCTTTATAATTCTCCGGCTGTGCCCAAATTACGCTGGAAATACCTAAAGTAAGAAAAAAAATGCAGGCACTAATTTTATTCAACATAAGCATAATTCAAAGTTTATTTTATTGTTTTTTGGAAATTGTAACCGCAGCTTTTAAAAGTACTTGCTCTAGTCGAATAAATGCATTTGGGTTTTTTTGAATATAATCGGAAGCGCCGGAATGAAGTAAGGCTCTTTTTATTAATTCGTTTTCTTGTCCGCTTACCACAATTACTTGAATGGCAGGGTCAATGGCTTTAATTCGGGCTATTACTTTATCGGCAGTCTGTAATTCTAAATTGTCGTCTAAAATATAATAATCCAGCAAAACTACATCAATTTTATCGGAAAGTTCAAACAATGCTTCGTCGGCGCTATAAAATGTTTTATAAATAATTTCAATGTTCTTAACTTTCAACAAATCGTTTAGCGACATTACCAAATCGCTGAGCATTTGCGAAAAAATAGAATCATCTTCAATAATAAAAACATTTATTGTTTTTTTCATGTCTTGGTTTTTCGTCGCTTTTCGTAATTTCATTTTCGAAATTGTACAATTTACTTTTAAAATAGCAAAATCTGTTCCGAAATAAAACCGGGTATATTAAAAACGCACGGTGTCAGGTATTATTTTACGCTTATTAATGTAAAAATCAATTGCTTTTTTTCGAAAAAATTCTCGTTTTTGTTTTTCGAATATTCAAGGCTGTAAATTTTAACCACATTGCCAATTTTTATTACCGCACCGTACACCGGCGGAATATTACCCGTAGTAAACCCCGGCATTTGCAGTTCAATAACATCGGTTCCGGCTTTTTGCCACAAGTCTTCGTAATACTGTTCTATCCGGAAACCTACAAATTGCTGCCAACCGTGTATGGTTCCGTTTGCCATAAACTTCACATTAGGTGCTACCATCGAATCGAGTTCGTTAAAAACAGTATATGTACCCTTAAGTATATTGGCATTAAGGTAAGCCGAAGGTAAATACATACTTTGCGCACTGCTTATTGGGCTAATTTTAACAAACCGCTCTTCGGTATACGTATTTTTTATAGGGTCGAAGGTTTTAAAACGAAGTGTATTTTGTTCTTTATCTACCGATATTTTAGCTACATATAATGCCTTTTTCAAGGTATCTGTTGGCAAATGGATGTGAATAACACTTTTAAGCAACGAATCGGGCTTTAGTTGAAAATCGAACGAATTATTCAGCGAAACTTGGTTATAATTTTCGAACCGAACAGCATAAATTTGGTTGTTATCGAAAGTAGAATCGATAACCATAAAACGGTAGTTGGTTTTTTGTAAGGTTTTATATAACGAACCGGTTTGGGTAAATGCTTCATGAAACGATTTGTTTACCCAAATACCGCAGTATTGCCTGCTTATGCTTGCATTGCTTGCAGTTTGCCAATTGGCATATTTGCAAGTAGTTATAGGCAAAAGCACCATGCAAAGCAAAACAAGCTTTTTAATTAGCATCTTATATTGAATAATCCGGTTCATTTGCAAAAAGCAACGCACTGCAAATATACATTCAAATATAATGCAAAAAAAAAAACGCAACCCGAAGGCTGCGTTTTTATTTGTATATAATTTTTAAAATTATCTTAACCAAAAAAATTGTAATTCGGTATTCTTTTCAACAGCATCAAATTCATGATGGTCGGTGCTAACTACCATTGCATTATTTATTTCTGCCATTGCCAAAACATAACTGTCGGCATACGACATTTTGAATTTGACTTTGTATTTTCCAATTATTTCAAGGAGTTGTTTATCAATATCCCAACGTACTATAATTGGCAATTCTTCCATATTGCTAAGTACCAACTCTGCATATTTTTCCGATTTCTTAAGCGCATCGTAATAAACTTCGCCAACAGTAACCGCATGCATTAGTACAATATTATTCGGGTTTTGCAGAATTTCGACTGCTTTCTCAAAGCCTTCTTCTTGTTGCAAAAAAATTATTAATGCGCAAGCATCGAAAATATAAGTTGTCATTTATTGTGTTGTATGGCATGTAAAGATTAAGAACTACAAACGAGCAAATTATAAGCGTTTAAATTTATTTTCTTCGCGCTCTTTTTCTGCTTTTTTTTCACGAGAAAAATCGTCTGCCGATGAAAGCATTCCTTTCATCGAGCCGCATATACGAGTTACATTGCTGCGTTTTTGGTCAAGTAAAGCAGTATTAATAAAAAAAGTATCGGGCAACGAATACAAATGATAAAACAGCTCTTGCCAACGCATTGTATTTGCAGGCAATACTAAAAATTGCTTACCCGTAGTATTGGTTAATAAAAAAGGTTCGACCGGGTTAGCTGCAAAAAAATCGGGCAAATTTGTGCTTGGGTAAACTATATTTTTCATCGTCGAAAAAGTTAATTTTAATTGTGAGATTGAACTTCATGCTTGTTATTCTTTTAGTCTTGAGTATTTCCGCAAACATATTCGTTTTTTTAAGAATAGTTTTAGCAATTTGTTCGCACATTATTTTTTTGCAAATATAATGCAAAAAAAAACGCAACCCGAA
>JAIFNC010000267.1 GCA_020047935.1 Bacteroidota bacterium | reverse complement strand
TTTAACTTCGAAGCAATTGAATTTTAATAGCTACCGGTGCAACCGGTGGTTATTAAAAATGCAACAACGCAACCCTAAATAAGGTTTTATTTTTATTGTTATTGTTTCTCTACTAAGGTTTTAAAACCTTAGTTCGGCAAGCTCAATACCGGTATTATTCAATGTGTTAAACCTTAGTAGAAAGAATAATTAGTGTAGTAACCAACCTTATTACCTTATTGAAATTAGAACAGCTTAATTTAATTTTAAGTGCTCAATTTTTACATACAATCAAGTGTGTGTATTAAAAAAAGTATGCCCTCGCTTTTCGTGCATTTTTCGAAAAACCGGCAGCATCGCTCTGCAACCTGCCGGCGTTTGAGCAATGATAAAGTTGTTTTTATAAATTTTTCATGCTTAAACGCTGCCGATTGTATGCACGTTGGCAGTTTTTTCAAGTAAAAACAAAGCCCCGGCAGCGTTGCAAAACTCTGTCGGGGCTTTTTGTTATAGTCGATTGTAAATTAGTTATTTCCCGGATTATCGTCGATGAAGAAACTTACTTCTTTAATACTTTCGTTGCCTAATTTGTCTTTGGCAATAACTTTTATGGTATAAAATTTATTTTGTGTAAATAAATTGGCTTCCGATACATTTTTAGTTGCCGTAGCATAATTTTGCATTGGTCCGCCGTCTATGGAATAGAAAATAGTTTCGGTGCCCGAATATTTGTCGGTTGCACCAATATACATGCGGGTATAGCTTGGGTAAATGGCATAACTCTTACCATCTTGCGGACGTTCGCCCACTTTCATAATGCTGAAATTCAGGTAAATTTCAGGGGCGTTATTATCAACCAGCACTTGGCTTTTCTTAATGTTTTCAACATTATTTACCTTATCGGTCGATTTAAATTCGATGGTATGGAAACCTTCCATGTCAATTTTAAATTTATCGGTGTAGGCTAAAAATTCGCCGTTATCCACTTTATATTCGGTTTTAAGCACTCCCGATTCGGTGTCGCGCGAGAAAAAGCCAATTTCGGTGTTTCGGTTAATAAACAAGGTATCGCGGTTAAAAAACTGCGGAGTTTTGTAATTAATTCCGGTTACCGGCGGAACTTTATCCATGTACACCGTTTTTGAATTTACGGTACTTATGTTTTTAACTTCGTCTTCCGCCAGAAAATTAATTTTCTGAAAACCCTGTTTGTCGTTTAATGAAAAATCGGAAGCAAATACATCGCCGGCAGCTTTGTCTACCCCATAGCGAATTTGAAAAACGCCGGTTTGGTCGGTTGCACTTAAACTAATTTTGGTTCGAGGCGAAACGTAATGATATTGACCTTCGAATTGGTCGCCAACCACTGTAAGTGTTGATACAGGGGCGGTTTTATCCATATTAAAATCGGCATCGAACATTTTTACCACTTTCCCATCTTCTTGTCCGGCATTGTTATTATTAACATTATCAACCGCATAGAAAGAAACTCTATGTTTTCCGTCGTTTAGAATTCCTAAGGAAATTGGAGTGGTGTACGGATAAACTTTTGTTCCAATTTGATAATAAACGCCTTTAACTCCGGTAATATTATCGGTAGTAACCAATTCGAGTTTAGTTGAAGGCGAAAGTGTACCATCTTTCTGAATACCAACAAAATTGGAGATGGTAAGCGGCGGCGTTCTGTCGACAGTAAACGTAGTTTGCCCCGGTTCTGCAGCATTACCAACGTTGTCTACCGCATAATAGCTTATGGTGTGCAAGCCTTCTTTGTCGTATTCAAAAGGTGCGGTGTATTCTATATAAGCAGCTTTGTCAATTGAATAATAGATTTTACTTAAACCGGCACCGGCATCTTTGGAGCTTATATGAACCACTAAATCTTTGCCGTAAAAATTGGTGCCTTTAGCAAAAAATTTGTTTTTTGTTTCAAGTGCAATTGCACTTTGCGGAGCTAATCCATCGGCATAAATTTCAAAAATAATGTCGCGAACCGGTAAAATGGTTTTTTTTGTAATGGTATCAACTTGCGAAGGAGTTCGAATGGTATTATACCCATCGGTATCGAAATAAAACGGATTCGAATACTGCGGCGAAGATTCGCTTTTCATTCGGTGTAGGTCGGTACCATTCGCGTTATTGCCTAAAAATAAGTACATTGGCAAATGTCTATTAACAAATAATCGACCGTTTTTGTCAATATACCTAACTTTTTCGTGTTTTAGTTGCTCTTGGGCTTGGAGGGCTAAAACCGAAAAACAAATCAAAACAGCTGCTGTAAGATTTATTTTCCTCATAATATTATATGCATTTTTTGTTTAATATTCAATTTATTTTTGTTGTTTTATACCGTAAATATGTTTGCCGAAATCGATGTTTTTATCTACTTTTTCGGCAAATTTTTCGAAGTACGAAAGTATATTCAAAAATAGGAAAAACAAATCTATTTTAACTAATAATTTTCCTTTTATTTTAATATTTGATAAAAATGAATAAACGTGGATTTGAAACTGCCGCCAAATACCTTTCGATGGTTAAATTTTCGCATACTATTTTTGCCATGCCATTTGCATTTATAGGGTATTTTTTGGCGGTAAGGCAAGTTGATTTTTCGAATACAGCATTGGCAATATTGCTGTTTCAAATTGTGTTATGTATGGTTTTTGCTCGAAATGCCGCAATGGGTTTTAACCGGCTTATCGACCGAAATTTTGATGCCGGTAACCCGCGTACCGAACAACGCGAAATTCCGAGCGGAAAAATAAGTTCTAAATCGGCATTTTGGTTTGTGCTGCTTAATTCGGCACTGTTTGTAGCTACGTGTTTCTTTATCAATTCGTTGGTATTGTACCTTTCGCCGGTTGCATTGGCGGTTGTTTTGGGCTACAGTTATACCAAGCGATTTACGGCACTTTGCCATTTGGTGCTGGGTATTGGCTTATCGTTGGCACCTATTGGCGCGTGGCTGGCGGTTACCGGGTATTTTGCTTGGCTGCCGTTGTTTTTTTCGTTTGCTGTTGTGTTTTGGGTTAGCGGTTTCGATATTATTTATGCTTTGCAGGACGAAAAGTTCGATAAAAGTAAAAATTTGTATTCAATTCCGGTAATATTAGGTAGTAAAGGCGCCTTACTTACTTCACGTATATTTCATACAGTTTCGGCAATATTTATTTGGACAGCTGCATTTTATGGCAATTTCGGAATGAATTTAAGTAAAGTGAATTTGGCGTTTTTTACGCTGAACGGCATTGCATCGGTGGTATTTGCGAGCTTTGTTATAGCCGATTTGTATTGGTTCTTTGAAATAAATTGGTTTCTAAAGTAATCGTAATATAATGAATAAATTTTATGTTTTTTTTGTAGGGGTGCTTTTTACTGTTGAAACTTTTTCTCAGGTCGATTCAATTACACTTATAAACGATGGACCCTATGTTTTTTATCGCGATAATAAAATAGTGGTAAAGCAGGTTCGTGAAAATGTGTACAAGTATGAAACCTTCACACGAATTGATGAAGTTCGTTTAATTTGTCGAGTGCCCAATAAGCCCGATAGTTTTTTAGTTAATTTGCAAGTGCCTCGAAACTTGGAGAAGGCAGTGTATAAAATGTCTAAGAAGTGTTTGATTACTTCCGATATTGAGGGTAATTTTGAGGCTTTTGTACTGTTGTTAAAATCGACAGGCATAATGAACAATGAATATAAATGGAAGTTTGGTTCAGGGCATTTGGTTTTTTTGGGCGATATGTTTGATAGAGGACAATTTGTAACCGAATGTTTATGGCTACTTTATAAACTGGAATACGAAGCAGAAGCTGCCGGTGGAAAAGTGCATTTTATTTTAGGAAATCATGATATTATGAATTTGATACATGATTTCAGGTATGTTGTGCCAAAATACACCCAAAGTGCTGAACTTATGGGCGAAACGTTAAAATCGGTTTATGCTTCTGATACCGAATTGGGGCGATGGTTGCGAACTAAAAATATTATTGAAAAAATGGGCAATTTGGTACTGGTTCATGCCGGTATAAGCCCCGAGGTGGCAAATTTAAAGTTGAGTTATGAAGAGATGAATCGTTGGGGAAGGTATAGAATGGACAGTGTTTGCAAATTGCCTGCATGTGCGGCAGTTACCGGCGGGTCAAAAGTGGGCTTGTATTGGTATAGGGCTATGGCAGAACAAAAAATTACCCAAACCGATGTGGATAGTGCTTTGATTAAACTGGATGCAAATCGTGTAATTATAGGACACACTATTATGGATTCGATTCATGCTTTCTACAATAATAAAGTAATTGCAATTGATTTAGACCACGAAGAAAATTTCAAAAACAAAGCTACCATAGAAGCACTTTATTATGAAAAGGAACGTTTTTACCGGTTTATAATTTCTTCAAAAAAGCGAAAAAAAATACCATTAAGCTTACAAAAGTAGCAAAAAAAAAGATACTATCTTTTAAAAAGATAGTATCTTTATAGTTTTAATCTTCTGAATTTCAGTATTTAATGAATTATACCATTCAATACCATGATTTCAATTAGTGCAGTGTAATTTTAGAACCGTAGCTCATATCTTCCAATTTGGTAGCTTCGGTAATTACTGCCATTTCGCCGCCGCCTTTAACAAATTCCATACAAGCTCTAATTTTTGGAGCCATACTTCCTTCGCCAAACATGCCGGCATCTAAATGTTTCTTTGCCATATCGTAGGTCAAAAACTCTAATTTTTCTTCGTTCTCTTTTTTGTAATTAATATACACGAAAGGAACATCGGTCAGAATATAAAATTCGTCGGCACCAATGCGAGCAGCCAATAAAGCCGAAGCCGTATCTTTGTCAATTACCGCCTCTGCCGGACGAACGTTTTTGTTTTCGTCGATGTAAACCGGAATACCGCCGCCGCCAACAGCAATAACAATCGTTCCGGCGCGAGCCATGCTTTCAATCACTTTTTCGTTCATAATTGCCAACGGTTTTGGCGAAGGAACATTACGTCGGTAACCATCGCCTTTGGGGCTTGCTTTAAAAATCCAACCTTTGGCAGCGGTCAATTCGTCGGCTTGTTCTTTGGTATAATACTTACCTACCGGTTTGGTTGGGTTGCTAAATGCGGGATCGTTAATATCGACCAATACCGGAGTAACAACGGTAAGTACTTCTTTACTAATACCATGGTCTTTTAGGGTATTGCGTAAAATCCGTTCAATCATATAACCAATTCCGCCTTGCGAATCGGCAACGCAAACATCCAACGGCATTTGAGCAATACCGTACATGGTTTCGCCGGCATCGTTACGCATTAATATATTGCCAACCTGCGGTCCGTTGCCGTGCGCAATAATTAAATCGTAACCTTCTTTAATTAAGTACATTAAATTTTGCAACGTGTCTGCAGTGTTTTGTTCTTGTTCATCGATAGTGCCAATTTGGTCGCCACGCAATAAAGCGTTTCCTCCTAAAGCAATTACAGCGAGTTTCTTTTTCATGGTGTGTGTGTTATTTTATAAATTGTTCTATAGTAATATTTTAATTAAGTTCAGTTATTTCTAAGAAAAACGTCAAAGCTATAAAATATCTTTGTATTAACGAATCCGGAAATTGGCTATTTTACTTTGAAAAATATGTTAAGAAACATGTTTTTTACTTTTTAATTAACTATTTGCTAACAAAAGAAGTGTTTTTATATTTGCATGTTTTTAATTTGGTTTTTAAAAGTAGTACTTAAGCTACTTAAAATATTGAAATACAATGAAATATATAGTTTCTGCTATACTTTGGGCGTACGGTTTAACGGTGTTTGCAATCCTTATTCTGTTAAGTATAGGTGGTATGTATGTATTGCCCGAAAAGCAAGGACATGCATTGGTTCGATTTTTTATGCGCTGGTTTTTTCGTTTAATTCTTATTCCGGTAAAAATTGAAGGCAAAGAAAACTACCATAAAACCGAAAGTTATATTATAATGCCTAACCACGTTAGTTTTTTCGATGCGCCTTTGGTTCAGAATTTACCTATGCGATTGAAAGGAATTGAGGACGAATCGCATTTTAGGTGGCCGGTGTATGGGTTGTTATTGAAAAAATACGGCAACATTCCAATCGACAGAACCAGTGTTCGCTCGTCGTTGCGCAGTTTGGAATCAGCCTTTAAAATGGCAACCGATGGTATGTCGGTGTTGGTTTTTCCGGAAGGAACTCGTACACGAACCGGAAAGTTGGTTGAATTTAAAAAATTACCTTTCCGATTTGTGAAAGAAAATAATTTGCCCATTTTGCCGGTCGGATTTTCGGGTTTGTATACCTTAAACCCAAAAAGTGGATTTATAATTAGTCCAACAAGTTTGAAAATAAAAATTGGCGAGGCTATTTCTTCAGAATTTATTCAAAACCATAGTATTGAAGAAATAATGGAGCTTACCCGCCAACGAATTGAAGGATTAATAGAAAAGCCTTAATCTTCGACAATTAAATTTATGGCGCCAATACCGGCGCTTACATCCACTCGTAAAACTTTAGACGAAGTTTTGTATAGTGCGTTTGTGTAGGTTGAACCTTCTTGCATTAAACCTTGGCTGTTTATAGCGCCCAAGCCTTTATTGGCAGTAACCATTACTGCCTGATTATTTGGAAGATATACATTGGTTACTCCAATTCCGCCGGCAATTTTAACTCGCACATCGCGCCTAAAATCCTTATTCAAATAAATATCGAGCTTTCCGGCTCCGGCGGCAACCGTTAACCGCGAAATAGTGAGGTCGGAAGCAATTATTTTGGCAGTTCCGGCACCAATTTCAACATTCAGTTCTGTTTGAATACGCTCATTCAGCTTTATATTCCAAACATTTCGGGTACTGTCGTTAATTTCATAGTTGCCCTTATGTTCTTTATCGCGAATGGTCAAAATGGCCGTATTACGATTTCGTTCGTATATTACTTTCGGTTCTCTATCTTTATCCGAAACTATAAAACCGGCATACACCAAACTTTCTGTGCCGCCTTTCAATTGCAAAACGCCGGCATTCATTTTTATATATACTTCTAAATCTTCGGCATCGGTGGCATCAATTTTTTTGAAAATGCTAATTTCGTTCTTATTTGCTCGGTTGGCATGGTTTGCAGAAGTTGTTATATCGTTTATTACCTCGGTAAGTTCGGCAGCTACTTCTTGCTCTTGTTGGGGCGAACAAGCGGCAAAACTTAAAATGAAGGCAAGCAATATACCTGCTTTATAGGTAAATAAAAATCGGAAAATGCATTTTGACATAGCCAAGTTTTTAGTTTTTGAACGATGATTTTATACTTTTGAAGAAAGAAGAAAACATCGATTCATCGCCCGATTCGTTCGATTTAGGTGCTTCGCTTTGTTCTTCAATTTCCTGTTCCGTGTCGTCGAAGGTTGGTTTTGCCGTAATTTCCATTTTTTCAAACTGCTCCGAGTTTTCTTTCTGAATTGCCAACCTAAGTTGGTTTTCGGTAACCTGAGCATGTATTGAAACTATTTCATTTTCCGTATGTTTATGAATTATGGTAGCCAATTCGCTTAAAAATTCTTGTTCAATAATTTTCGATACCAAATAGGCGCCCAATTGTGGTTTATAAGCCTTTTTGCTCAAATATTGTATAAGCGAATCGTGTATGCGAAGTTCTATTCCGTTGGCTTGCAATTTATCGGTTATTTTGTCGAGTTCGGCGCCTATTATTTGTTGTATTGTTTTGTAAGTTAGCGGATAAAAGAAGCATAATTCATCAATTGCGTATACGGCTTCTTTACCTATTTTAGTTTCCAAGTCGGCAATGGCTGCGTTTCTTATTTCGGCGTAAAACTTATCTTTTCCGGCACCGTTCATCAGTTCCAAATTGGTGAAGGTGTATTCGGCGCCGGCATTCGACATAAACACAAATAGGATTTCGGAATAATTAATGCGTAATCCAAACTCGTCAGTTAGCTGCATGTTGTCGATAAAATGCAAAACGACATTAAAAATTTCGGCATTTGCGGCGTCGGTTTGTTCGAAACAAATAATGCCTTTGCGCAATTGTGTAACGGTTTGCGAAAGTTTTTCAACCGCTTGTTCTGCCGTAGAAAAATCGGCTAAATACACTGTTTTAACAAAATTGGCACTTCCGTATTTAATTTCAGCCAATTGCTTAACCAGCAAAGTTTTACCGGTACCGGGCAAACCGACAAATAATACTTTGGCAGGCAATTCGCCCGACAAAATTTTGTCCGATTTTCGCTCCAACAAACGCATTAGCGGATTTATTGCCAACTGGCGTTGCAAAACGGTTTTGTTCAGCTCTTCTTCAATTTGTTCGTAATTCGGGAAAACGAATTTTTTTAATCGCAGCACCGGAATTTTGGTAAGTTCGCTTACTTTTTCGAAAATATCAATGGCGGAGATTTCGTAATCTATCAATGCTGTTTGCTGAGTCGATTCGATAAGTTTGCTTTTGTATAACTTGTAATTTCGAACTGCTTCGGGCAATTTATTGTGTTTTAAATCGCTTAATTGTGGGGATACTCCTGCCTGTTCGAGCGATTTAAGTTTTATTTCCATTTTAATTTTAGTGCCCAATGCATTAAAAAATATCTGGTGCATTTGCTTTTGTTCTTCCCACATTCGGTTCATTCCCAAGGCATATTCAACATCTTTGCCTTCGCGTGAAGCTGCTTTAAGTTTAGCTTCTTTAACTGCCAGCGGTATGGCTTTAAACTTCATTTTTTTGTCGGAAGCCACCAAGTCGAGCAAATCGAGTGCCGATGCCGGAAGTTGCACTTTTTCGGTATAAAACGAAGCCAATTTAACGGCTGCTTTTGTGGCACTTTCGGTTAAAATTAAGCGGTTAAAAAGTTCAAATGTTTCTTTAATCGATTGTATAATTTCAACCGTTTCGGGTTCGGGGGCAGGCTGCACCGGCACAATGGCAATGTTTTGCGCATAAACCGACGAAAGTGCTTGCACGCTTGTAAGTGCATCGGAATTGGCAGTACCTACGGTATAAATATTGGCGGTTTTAACCAATTGCCACAGCTTGTTTATAGGTTCTGCGGAGTTAAATGCCAAATGGAAATTGTCGAAAAATAGGATAGTTTTTGGTGCCCAAGTATTTACATTGTGCAACAAATTATCTATGTCGGCGGTTACATCCATATTTTCGGCTTGCAACATGCCGGCAAGGTTCAAATAATGCACTTGGTAATCGTGAAACATATTGTCGGCTTTGTTTTTAAGAATAGCCGCCAACCCATTTGCCATGGCTGTTTTGCCGCAACCTTTGTTGCCGGTAAGCAGTACAATTTTATGCTTTTCGTTGTATAACTTTCTAAAAACTTCGTTCAGCTCTTGTTCGCGTCCTATAAACGATTCCGATGAACCCAACTGCAAACGAGCTGTTAAATTGCTCGAAATTTTTGCAAGAATATCGGTGGTATTCGAAATAGGCGCTTTTTCAGGTGTTGTTGCTACCGTTTCGGGTATTTCTTCCACCGGCGCTTCAAACGGTTTATCGAGCAATGCAGGTTGTAAGCCGTTTATTCCAAATTCAATCAGTAAATTGGCAACTTCGTCTTTGGTGGTGCTTAATAAATTGAAAAAATTACCGGCATCGAGTTGCTGAAGCTTGTTTTTGGCCAAAAATTCGGTGCCGAATTCAAAAAAACGTTGTACCGAAGCGCCCAATTGAATTTTACCCGAAGTAATTGCCGGATATTTAGCCGCAAGTTGCTCTGTTTTATATAATAATGCATCGTATTTTGAATCGTCGTTGCCTAAGATTTCAATTACGTATGTTTTTTCCGATTGCAAAGCTGACCATAAAAAATGACCGGTTTCAACGGATTTGTGACCGTTGCCAACTGCCTTATTATGAGCGTTTTTGAGTATATTTTGAACTTCAATGCTAAAATTTTCCGATTTCATGACTTGAATGTTTTTGCCTTTTTTCTACATTCTTGATTTAGTTGATTTTCGAAAATTTTCCGAAAAATCAATTTTTGTAAAGCTACAAATTTATTGAAATAAAATTACATGTATTAAACGAATTTTTTACATTTTTTCCAACTATTTTTTCAAAAAAAAAGAAAACCGAATAAGTTTTCTTTTTTTTGAAACTTATTCGGTTTGTTGGTTCAGAAACCGTTTATAATTTGGTTTCTTCTGCTATTTCGTTATCAACTAAAATTCGGCCGCAATGTTCGCAAACCATAATTTTTCGTCGTAAGCGTACATCGAGTTGTCGTTGTGGCGGAATTTTCGAAAAACAACCGCCGCAAGCGCTGCGCTCAATAGTTACAATGCCCAAACCGTTGTTGGCGTTGTTCCTAATGCGTTTGTAGGCAATAATTAATCGAGGTTCAATTACCGATTCAATTTGCTTCGATTTTTCCAACAAATGCGCTTCGTCTTTTTCGTTTTCGGCAATAATGCTCGAAAGATCGTTGCGTTTGTGCATTAAGGCATCTTGGCGGTCGGTAAGTTCCTTGGTTATTTCGTCTATTTGTTTGGTTTTTTGCTCTTTTTCGTGCTTAAACTCGCGAATATGTTTTTCGGCAAGCTCAATTTCAAGCTTTTCGAATTCAATTTCTTTGTTTATATAATCGTACTCGCGATTGTTGCGCACGCCGCCTTGGTCGGCTTCGTACTTTTTAATTTTTGCCATGCATTGGTCAATAAACATTTTACTGCGTTTAATGTCTTCGTCCAATGCTTTTAAGTCTTCGGAATAATTTTTTATTCGGGTTTCCAAACGAGCAACGTCGTCTTCCAAATCGCGCACTTCTAAAGGCAGTTCACCTCTTAAATTTCTAATTTCGTCAATTTTCGAATCTACTGTTTGTAGTTCGTAAAGCATTCGTAGTTTTTCTTCTACCGTAATCTCTTTTTCTGCACTATTGCTCTGGTTTGTCATCATCTCACAAATAATTAATCGGGTTGGTATTTATTTCTGAAAATAAAAATGCAAAGTTAGCAATTTTTTTTGATAGTATTTCATAAAAAATTTCAACGGTAAATTGTTCGCTCTCAAAATGCCCGGTATCTACAATAAAAATGCGGTTTTCGGCATCGAAAAATTTATGGTAAGTAAAGTCAGCCGACACAAAAGCATCGGCTTTTTGCGCCATGGCTTCGTGCAAAAGCGAACTTCCGGAACCACCGCACAAGGCTACGGTTTTTATTTTTTTTGAAGGAAATGCGGTATGCCTTATTGCTTGGCAGCTAAATATTTTTTTTACCATTTGGGCAAATTCCAACGCATCGGTTTCGGTTTCCAGTTCGCCAATAACACCCATGCCAATTTCGGGGTTGGGGTTTTGCAAGCGGTATACATCAAAAGCAACCTCTTCGTAAGGGTGCGCCGTGCGCAAGGCATGTATTATTTTATGCTGAAGGTGCGACGGAAAAACGGTTTCGATGCGTATTTCGCGTTCGGTATGCATAACGCCAATTTCGCCCACAAACGGATTAGCATGCTCGTTTGCCCTAAAAGTTCCTGCCCCTTCGGTATTAAAACTGCACGAATCATAATTGCCTATGTTTCCGGCACCGGCATCGAACAATGCTTTGCGAACCGGTTCAACATGGCTTACCGGTACAAAAGTAACCAATTTGCTCAAGGTTCCTTGGCTTGGTTGCAGCACGCGGCAGTTTTTAAGGTGTAGTTTTTCTGCCATTTTAAAACTTACACCGCCCGTAATTGCATCCAAATTGGTATGTGCCGCATAAATGGCAATGTCGTGTTTTATGGCTTTTATAATGCTGCGCTCTACATAGGTTGAACCGGTAAGCTTTTTAATGCCGCCAAAAATTATTGGGTGGTGGGCTATGATTAGCCCGGCATTTTTCCGTATAGCTTCGTCAATAATTTCTTCGGTAATATCGATACAAAGCAACGCCTTGTCGGTTTTATGGGTAGGCGAGCCAACCAACAAGCCAACATTGTCGTAGCTTTCCTTTAGCGCCGGCGGAGCAATTTGCTCAATGTGCTGTATTATTTCCGAAATGCTTATCAATGTGTTAATTTGAAAATGTGAGAATTTGAGAATTAGTCAATTTGAAAATTAGTTGATTAGTTAATTTGAAAAATTAGTCAATTAGTTAATTTTCTAATTTTCAAATTAGCCCATTTTCAAATTTTTAAATTACAATAACTCTTTAATTTCGAGCATCATTTCGCGAATATGCTTCAGCGATTTAATAATTTCGAAACTGTTAATGGTATCTTCGCGGTTTTCTTTCAGTTTTTTCTGCGCACCTTTAAGCGTCATGCCGCGTTCTTTTACCATATTGTAAATTAAATGAAAATTTTCGATGTCGCGTATAAGCGAGGTATTTACGTCAAAAATTTCAGCAACTTCGCCTATAGTATAATAGAGTTTTTCTATTTTGTTTTCAATTTCTTCCATAACAGGCAACTAAACAAGTGAATACTAAGTTTTACACAAAATTATAAAAAGTTCTTATATAGCTTGCATAAAAACAAAATTTTAACCGTGATTTTATTTTCCGGATGAAAAAACGCTACAATTTTGAAAAAAAAAGAAACCACACCTCAAAAATTTGGTATGGTTTCCGTTAAATGCTGCGATTGAAAAATGATTGGTTGCTATTTTAGGAATTAGAAATTATACGTATAGCTAATGTTAGGCAATATTGGAAACAAAGTTAAACCTTTTAATTTCGAATTACTTACCGATCTAACATCGGAGAATTTATAATATACAATTATCGGATTCATTTTGTTGTAAGCATTATATAAGCCAAAATTCCATTCGCTTTTTTTCTTTTTTATATTGAAATTTATATCCAGCCTATGGTAGTTGGGCAACTGAAAATTGTTTTCGTTAAGCACCGAATAAGCAATGGCTTTATAAACCTCGTCCGGATTAGCAGTTTGTGCTATGCCGTTTGATTGTGCTCCTGAATGCACATATACCGGATATCGATAAGTTGGCAACGAAACGTAGGTTCCGGTGGCATAGTACCAAATGGCAGATAAGCTGTATTTTTTATTAAATTGATATAAAAGGCTAATATTCAAGTCGTGCTTTTTTGAATACTTATAGGTAAATGCAATTCCGGAATTCAGTTCGTCGAACCGGCGTTTATTATCGGATAGGGTGTAGGATAGCTGCAAATTTAGCTTTTTGAAGTTTGCCGTTCCCGAAAATTCAATTCCTTTGGCTATGCCTTTGCCGCCTGCAATCACTTTATCGGCTAACTTGCCTGCTAAAAACAAATCGTTGCCGCGTCGGTAGTTTACCAAATTATTCATTTCTTTTGCAAATGCCGAAATATTTAATTCGCAATTTTTTAAACCGGTGAAATTAATTTTCATCGAAATTTGTTCCGACGTTTCAGGAACAAAATCTTTATTGGCTATAAGCCATACATCGGAAGGCAAACCCGAGGCAGAACTAACCAGATAATGGATAGGTTGATGCATTTTGGCGTAATCGAAAAATAATTTGGTTTGGAAACCGGTATTTACTGAAATACGCAAACGAGGTTCGTAATATACTTTTGACTCTTTTGAATAAAATACTTGGTTAACTCTAAATCCGGTATATAAATCGAATGTTTGGTTTATTTTATAATACATATCGGCAAATAGTGCACCGGTGCCTAAACTGCTTTTATCATCAATCGTTTTGTTTTTAACCGTTTCGGGAATGGTTCCCAACATAGCAGTTAAGAAATTACTTTGTGCAAGGTCGGTTTCGAACAATGCTTCCGTACTTTTGGGTTCCGAAAAGTATTGTTGAAGTTGAACTCCGCCTTCAAATTCTATTTTATTGCCAAGGCTCCACGATACATTGTATTGTGCAGAAAGTTCTTCAACTTTTGATTTTAATTTTTGCGCTATATCAATAGCCGGAGCTTTGGCATTTTCATCTTTAAGGTCTGATTTAAACAGGTGCGAATAGCCAAAATTGGTATAATA
>JAIFNC010000250.1 GCA_020047935.1 Bacteroidota bacterium | reverse complement strand
TTTGGTTTTTGTTGTTTATCCTAACCGATTCTAAGCGAACATTTTCGTACACATAATCAAACAAATCTTTGTACGACAAATTGCCCTTTGTTTGCTGAATTTTCTTTACCAAAAAATAGGTAAAAATACCGTGCTGTTTGTCTTTTAAGTAAGCTGATGATTCATCGCCGGTGCTCGATGCAAATACCACAAGCGGACCTTTCAGAATATTTTCTTGAGGTTTTACTTTTACGCCCTTAAGCGATACAAGCCCTTGATTACGAGCACCGCCGCTAAAACAAGCATCTAAAAACACAGTAGCTCGTTTTACAGGAAATTCAGTTAGTTGCGCATACAAATCGTTTACTTTTATTGCCGATTTTATGTCCGTTCCGCTAATATCGACAGGCATTATGTAACCTTCTTTGGTTTGTTCGTCGGGCAAACCGTGCCCGGAATAATAGAATATAAGTTCTGCATTGCCATTGCTTACTTCGGCAAGTTTTTTAAGCTTTGCCATGCCTTGTTTCATTTGTCCCAAAGTGGCGTTTATTCGAACATCTACATTCTTTTCTTCAACCCCTAAGGTTTTTATTAAGTATTCGGCAAATATACGTGCATCGTTTTCGGCAAAATCAACGTTTACTTCAGTTGCCAAACCGGTTTGGTAGGTGCTGTAATCTTCGTTTCCGATAATTAGCGCATACACATTCGATTTTTTAACCGGGTTTTCCGGAATATTTCGGTCAATATCCGAATTTCCGGTTTTCCACTTGCCTACTTTTATGTAAACCGAATTGCTGCTCGCACTTACCGTTTGCGCTTGCATTGAAACGGAAAGTACACAAGCAGCAATTAAAAACACTATTTTTTTCATTATCTTTCGGTTTAAGTTTCGATTATAAAAAGCCAATTTATACTGAATTTCAGACCTGACAGGTTTTTAAAACCTGTCAGGTCGTACTTTTTTTAAACAGCCTTGCTAGCTTTTTTCTTTAATTATTCGCACTATTTCGCTATGGCAAGTTTGCCTGAAAGCGAGATATTGCGGTTATTAATGGTTAATTTATACAAATACATGCCATTCTGCACATCGCCGCTCCATGTTGCTTCGTGGAAACCCGGCTGAATTTTTTGGTTTACCAAAGTGGCTACTTTTTTGCCTACCATATCGTAAACCGATAATTCAACCATTGCTTCTTTGTCGCTTTCCGGAACGGTAAACGGAATATACGTTAAACCGTTGCTCGGGTTCGGATACGCTTGTCCCAAGAAGTACAATTCGGGTTTCAAGTTTTCTTTAATGTTTTCTTCTGTTCCGAAGAAAATTTTGAAGACGCTGCTTTCCGATGCAGTAAAAGTATAACTGCTAACTTGTTGCATATCCACCTGTCGTTGGTTTGTTACATCAAACAAAATCAGTTTATTGTTGCCCGGAAGCAATTCGTTCCAAGTAAGGGTAACCAATTCGTTTTCAAACGTATTGGAAACAATAAACTCCCAAACATGCGAGTCGGCAGTTGGCACCACGTCTTTGGCAAAACGCCGGTATTCCGCATCGGGGTGCATAAATACGCCTTCCAAATACTGAATAAACCTCGGAACCGCCATTTGGTCATATTCATCGTGCAAAGCGCTGGCTTGTAAGTTCATACCAATTCCCGAAAGGGTATTCAGTATAGCGCCGTTTTGCAAATTCAAGTTTAACTTCCAGTTGGGTTCTTCCAAATTAATCGGCAGTAGCACCTGCTCCGTTTTTTTAGTACTTGCTTTTTTAAGCGGAATTTTGAGCGTAACGCCTGAGGCACTTGAATATACAAATCCGCCGCTAAATTTCTTGAGCGTATTCGATTCAATAAATGAGCCGTTTCTAAATTCTTTCAAATTCTCGATAAAGCTCGAAGCCGTTGGGTTATGAATCTTAATATCGCTCCACGAAACATCGAAATTATACGGGTTACCAATTTGTGTCCAACCTTTGCGCAGTGCTATTTCGAATTCGGTAAACGAACCGGGATCGGCAGTTGCCCCTTCGCCGGTGTTTAGCGTGGCTGAATTTCGGGCAATAAACCAGTAGCCTTTGCCTCTATCCATTACATCGAAATCGGTTTGGTACTCCAGCAATTTGTCGGGGCTGTAATTCAGCAAACGCCACTGCGCTTTGTCGTACTCGCCAAGTTCGTCGAAAATAGTACTTATTTTATTGTCTTTCAGCTTCAAAGGCATCGAAACAATCTGATATTTATCTACCGTAACGCCAAATTGCAGAAATGGAACTTCTACCCCTTTGTTATAATTTATGTAGGTGTTGCCTACAACCGATTTGGTTTTCAGCCCAACAATATTATACACATCGAAATAGTAGGTAATACCAATTTCGTCGCCCAAGGCTTGGGTTAAATCGGTTTCAAAGAGCGAGTTAAGCGTATTCAAGGTCTTCGACTTATAAGCCGTTTCCGAAATACCTTTGTAATAGAAAATTGCTTTCAACAAACCTTTTTGGTCGGTTGCCTGAACACTGATAGTTTTTGTTTGCCCATCGTTTAGTGCTTCGGTAAAACTGGTAGCCACAATGGTTGGCGGGCTGGCACTTACAAAATTCAGTTCTTTGCTGAAAACATCGGTACAAATTCCGTTGGTAGCTTTTAGCGTAATGGTAAATTTAGTTTCGCCGGCAGAATTAAAGGTATGTTTAACTTCGCTTAAATCGGTGGTGGTAACTTTTGCCGTACCGTCGCCCCAATCCCATTCGTAGGTTTGTCCGGCAGCCGAACTGTTGGTAAATGTAACTTCCGAATTCAGTGCATACGAATCGGTTTCGGTGGTAAACTCGGCATTTGGCGATTGAAGTACCGTAATGTCAATCGTTTTATTGTCGGTTTGCGAGCCTGCCGTAATGGTTAATTTAATAGTTTTTGTTCCTGAAGTAGCATACACAACCGGTGGCGGCACAGCACCGTTAAAGGTTGAAGGAGTGGCTCCGGTACCAAATTCCCAAGCAAAAGTAACTCCGTCGGAAGGCGATGAACTGCTGAAAGTAACTTGAGAACCGGTACAAACTTCTTGTTTATCGGCCGCCAAAGCAGCTTTGAACTCTTTTACCGCAATGCTGAAAGTTTTGCTTACACTTTGGTTTAATGGTTGTTGGTAAGTACTTTGCTCATTTAGTTTAACTGTTAAATTCGCTACTCCTGTAACTCCGGCATTTACCGTAAATTTCAAATCTTTATTATCGAAAACCGCCGGAAACTGTGAAAAAAGTCCGGAATTTCCCGATTCCGATATTTCAAACAAAAGATTTTGCACTTCATCGGGGTCATTGTCCAGAAGTTGTGTTATCCAATCGGTTATGGTTTTTGCTCCCGAATTTTGCAACACATTAATTGTATTGGTCGAAATTTCGAAAGTTGGCGGATTATTAATGCCATTTACGTTAAAAGTAAACGTGTAGGCAGTTGAATAATCGACCCCGTCGAAAACTTGGAAATTAAAGGATGCACGCGCATTGCCACTAACTCCCAATGCAGGTTTAAACCGTATTTTACTAAGGTCGGCAGCGTTAATTTCCATGCCTGCAGTAAGGAAGGTTTTGGTTAAAACCAGCGAGTCGCCCGTTTGAAATACCGGATTATTTGCAATTTTAATTTTTTTCAACGGATTACCATCTAAGTCGTTATAACCAAAATCGGCAATGCTAACTTTGTATTCCTTATTTTCGTCGATAGTAACGGTTTTTGAAACTGCAGTAGGCGGATTGTTGAACGATACCGTAATTTCATCGCAAAAAGTAGCCGAGTTACAATCGTTGGTTACGGTTAAACACACGTTATAGGTTCCGTTGCTCGGATAGGTATATACCGGATTGCCTTCGGTGCTTGTAGCGCCGTTGCCAAAATTCCATTTGTAAGTAGTAGCCAACTCGCTAAGGTCGGTAAATAATACTTTTAAGCCCAATTGCTCATAAACAAAATTTGCACGTGCTACATTGTCGCACACTTTAAAAGTATCAACGGCTTCGTAGCTAAATTGCCCTTTGCTGTCCCAAGCTCTGGCCCAAAGTGTATAAGTTCCTTTTGCTTTGCCGGTTAAATCAACCGAAAAAATATGGTCTTGAATATGGTCAGAAACAGGCAAATCGGCAACTAAACTGTTTTGTCCTAAACCGGCATCGTTGTTTACGCCTTCTGAATTGATAAAGTATTCAACTTTAGTTATTTGCGGCAAAACTGAAGAAATTGCTTTTTGTTTGAAGAACGGACGTTTCGAAACCAAGGTATATTTACCTTTACTGTCGCGTACACGAATATAAAGGCTGTGCATTCCGTCGGCTAAATCGGTTGGCAAATTAACCGCAAAGTTAAAATCGGCTAAATCCGAACTTTTACTAAAGCCCGTAATTGGAACGTTTTTGCCAAACCCTTTGTCTTCATCAATAAAATATTCAATATATGCTATATCATTGTTTTGCGTATCCGGAACAGAACCTTTATAAAATGGTTTTCGAGCATTAATCGACCACCTGCCAAATTGGTCTTTAGCTTTAATATTCAGCCAATGAAAACCCACCGAAAGCGAACTGATATCGGCAACAAATTCCAAGCTTACATTTTCGGATACTGCATCAATCGTTATTTCAATTGGCGTTCCGTTGTCAATGGCATAGTTTGCATATACAATATTATTCGAGCCAATAACGGTTTCCTTGGTAAAAAAGAACATTTTTCGGTTTACGGTCGACCATTTGCCTTTTTCGTCGCGAGCACGAATGTTCAAATAATGAAAACCGGTGTTCATGTTTTGAGGCAAGGCCAGCATTCCTTCAAACAAAACCTCGGTAGCAGCCGATTCTATTGGTATATTAAAACCTTTTCCATAACCTGGGTCGGCATCAATGTAGTATTCCAATTTGTCGATTACTTTATCCGATAGGTCGGCAATCTTTTCCTTAAAAAATTGTTGCCTCTTAATTATCGAAACAGCATTATTTTCATCTACTGCCAGAACCGAGAACGAATGTAAACCAAACGAATATTGCGAAATATCGATATTAAAAGCAAAATCGCTCAAATTTTCCGTTCCGGGCGAAATTTCCAATAGTTTTCTTTGGGCAATTCCCGGGTCGGCATCAACAAAATATTGAATAGCTTTAATTTTTGAAGCATCGGGCAAGGTGGCATTTTCCATCTTAAAAAAGACTTTTCTTGCAGTAATACTCCAAAGTCCATTCTCATCCTTTGCTCTTATAAATAGGTTATTAAACCCATTGTTAAAGCTGCTTATAGGAATCGTAATATCGAGGTTCTGTATATCGCTGCCGGGCTGCGGAATTGCTAGTGGATTACCGGAACCAATACCGGGGTCGGTATTGATAAAGTATTCTAATTTAGTAACATTCTGCGCCGCTAATTGCCATATTGGCAGCAACATACAAACTATTAACAGGTATTTTTTTATCCATGCCATAGCTTTAGGCTTTAGTTTTGCGATTGAACGCTGATTTTTACCTTAATTTCGGTAGTTCCGGCCGGGTCTGCTTCGAATTTATAAATATGCGGAATTGGAGGTAAACCCGAAAGAACATATGGTCGGTCGCCGCCCTGAATTCCTACCGGTTTGCCGTCATGCCCAAAAGTCGAGGCTTGTGTACCTTCCATTAGCAAATACCTATTGTCAAAATTTGTATTATCGGCAGGCAGCGCAATTGTTAAAAAATCTAAATTTGTTTTATTCCATAAATTATTGGCAGGTGCATTGGCAGGTTCAGGTATTCCCATAAATATATTATTCGAAAACGAATTATTATTGGCAGCTTCAAGTACTATTAAGCCTGCTTGGTAAACATTAAACATATTATTCATTACGGTTGAATTATGTACATTAAGTTGTGCAGGAATAGCTCCGCCACCTACGGCATAATACACTCGCCAGTCAAAAAAATTATTCATAATAATCGCTTCAGCATTAACTGCTAAACTAATAAGACCAACAATATTATTGCGAATCATCATTTTTGGAGTACCTGCACTCGGATTATTCCCAATGCTCCCCCAAATTAGATTTTGCTCAATAACTACATCGATGCCCGAATTTACGGAAATTGTATGTCCTACATTATAAGGCACATAATAATAGTTTCGGGAAATAGTTACGTTGTTTACCGTAATGGTGGTAATTTTGTTCAAAAAGCAACCGGAAACCAAACTTCCTGAAGAAGTGCCCGAAAAAGTAAGTGCACCTAACTTTGCCATTAACTTAGTAACTTGCGTTTTGGGGTTCAAATCCAAGTGATAGCCCGGACCAAAAATTACAATTTTTTTCGAAATTGCCAAATCACCATATTCCGTGGCTGAACCTTCAACTAAAAGGGTATCGCCGGCCGAAGCAAAATTATAGGCCGAAAGCAAATCGTTGTATAAAATACCGGATATGGTAGTTAGGTTGTTATTTACTCGAATAACCTTTGCATTTGCAACATTTGCAAATACAAACAGTGCAAAAACTACAATAACTAAATAATTCTTTTTCATAGTATGTAAAATTTATTGATTAATGCGAATTAAGAGTTAAAACAAAATAATGCAGCAGTAATTCTGCCGAAAATATGAATAATAAGTCCCTTTTGCGAACGGACTTTAGACGCTCTTTGAATATCTGTTTTTTGAATTAACCAATTAAAGAAAGCTTCAATAGGTTGTCTGATTTTAGAAACTGCTTTTGAAAACAGTTCATTATAAGCGTAATCAATTTGTTTAATTGGCTCCGGCTGTCCTTTTATTCCTTTAATGGGCGTTAGCATGATTGATTTTTTCTGCATAAAAAGTGCATCAAAAAAATCCTTATCGTGATAAATTTTATCGCCCCAAAAGGTTCTGTTTTCTATCTCTGACCAATATTGTTTAAAAACATTTAAGTCATTTTCCGAAGCGGGTGTAATAATAAAAGATTCCGGAAATGGAATCGAATCAGGTCGTTGAAATGCAAGCAAATGCAATTTTAAACCATGATAGTATAAATTTTTCGTTGAACAAAAACCTTTGTCAGCTAATTCAGTAGCAACTTTGGCTTTTCTTCTTCCGGAACAAGTGATAATAGGCATAGAATCTAGTAAACTGAAAGAAAGATTGCAATTGGCAGGTTGCTTAAACTGAACTAATAATTCGGTTAAGCGTTGGAAAACTGCAGCCAAATTATTGAGTCGCGTATTAAATGCAACATAACTTGGCAAATTAGGAAACCAGGAGTGCAAATATTTAGCTGCAAACTTATATATTTGCAAAACTGAAAATCGTTCTTCTTCAGTCATGGAAAAAATGTAAATTGTAATTAATTCAATATCAGTGAATTCAGGCTTATTGTTGTTCGAAAACCGTTGACAATAATGCTTAAGTTCTGCATCGTATAAGTCGCTGATTGTCAGGTAGATGTCAATCAACTTAAATGCTTGATTATCAGTCATGTTCTTAATATAAATTCGTGAAAAATTTCATTAAGATACTGATTTTCAGCGACTTTACCAAATTTATTTATGTTAATTTATTCATTTTCAGATAATTAAATTTATTTATTTTAAAATATTTCAACTCTTAATTCGCATGATTAATTATAAAATAGGTTTAATTTATTTCGAAGGACCCGGCGGATCGGGCAGCGGGTCGAAAACTTCCGGTCTTAAAAACCAATAGGCTGCTCCGCCTCCAATTAAAGCAAGGGTTGAATAAGGCACTACCAACGGAATTTTGCGCTTCACATTAAAAACATTGCTTTGGGCAAAAGAATTTTTATTGCGTACATCGCTTACCCGCAACTGACAGTCTTTTTTGTATTTAGCTTTTTTGCTAACTTTCCATTCGAAAGTATTGCCCGAAACGCCGGTTGCCAAGTTTTCAGCAAAAACGCCATCAACATACAAATCGATATTAACCGATGCGCCCGGCCTAAAGCCTTCCCATGCAACCGGTATGTTTTTACCGCGCTTTGTTACCAAGCCCATGGGCGGGTTAATAACATGAAAATCGGAAACTACCGTGGCAACAATTCGGAATTTAACTTCGCCTTCAAACGATTGGAACTCTTTTTT
>JAIFNC010000283.1 GCA_020047935.1 Bacteroidota bacterium | reverse complement strand
ATTGTCGGAGCAGCAGAACAAACCCGACGATGCTTTTAAAAATTATTTAGCAGCGGTTTCGGCTCCCGAATCGGATAAAAACGTGAAAGCGCTTTCGTTTTTGGGCATTGCCGAGCATTATTTCGATATTCCGGAATATATTAAGGCACAGGCATATTACGACAGTACCATGCAGTTTTTGGATACAAAACATAGCCGATATAAAGAACTAAAACTTAAAAATGATAATTTGGGCGGTTTGGTTGAGCAATTGCAAATTATAGCGTTAAACGACAGTTTGTTGAAGCTTGCTGCAATGCCCGAAAATTCGCGATTATCGGTTATTGACCAGCTTATTGAAAAGGTTAAGCGCGCGGAGGAGGAAGCTAAAAATCCGAACAACAGGCAAACGCAATATATGCAGGACGAGTTCGACCGAAATAAAGGTGGGCAAAGCGGTTCGACTTTTTATTTCTACAATCAGGCATCGGTAAGTATTGGTACTGCCGAATTTAAAAAGAAATGGGGCGCCCGAAGGCTTGAAGACGATTGGCGCAGAAAAAACAAGGCCATTGTTGAATTTGATGATAATGCCGATTCGGAAGGTGAGGACGAAAATTCGGCGGATAAAATTACCGACAACAAATCGCGCGAGTTCTATTTGCAGGATATTCCGCTCACCGATTCGCTGCGAGTAATTGTTATTGCGAACATTGAAAAAGCGTATTTAAAAGCTGCCGAAATTTATAAATTAAACTTGACCGATTATAATGCTTCTGCAAAAGTTTACGAAGAATTTATTGCCAAGTTTCCGAAAAATGGCTTTTTGTCGGCAGTTTATTATGATTTGTATTTAATATATGCCGAAATAAAAAACACCGAAAAATCGGAGTTTTATAAGAAAAAATTAATTAACGAGTATCCGGAAAGCAATTACGCCAAATTATTTACTAACCCCGAGTATATAAAGGAAATAGCAAGGAAAGAAGCAGAGGCAGAGCGGTTTTATGAGCAAGTTTATCAGGCATTTCAGCTTAAAAATTTCAACCGGGTTATTGCCGATGCTGCCATAGCAAATGCTAATTTTCCGAACCATAAATTGTTGCCAAAATTCAATTTTTTAAAGGTTATGAGCCTTGGTGCATTAAACGGACAAGAGGTTTTTGCTACAGAACTTCAGCAATATATAGCGGAGGTTAAGCACCCGGAATTGAAGAAACGAGCCGAAGAAATGTTGGCGGTGTTGGTTTCGTCGAATGCGGTAGTTTCGGAAAAAATAATTGAAAAGGAGATAGAAATATACGATACAAACTTAAACTTTGTGCATATTTTTGGGCTTATTGTATATGCAACCGAAATAAACACCGAAGAATTGAAGTTTAGGTTGTTGGGTTTTAATTTAGATAATTACACCAACGAAAATTATTTGGTTGAAGTGCTGTCGCTGGATGAAAATACGAAATTGTTTTTGGTTAAAACCTTTGTAGACAAAGCAATGGCAAGAGACTATTTTACTAAAATTCAGTCTAATACCGAAGTGTTTAAGAATTTGAAACCCGATACGTATAAACTTATGTACATTTCGCTTCCTAATTTCGGTGTTTTAACAACCGACAAAAGCACCGAAAAGTACTTGCAATTTTTCAAAAAAAATTACAATTAGTTTTTTAAGGTTCGAATGTAATTAATTATCAGCCAGCGTTCTTCTTCATTCGGAATTCTACGTTCAAAATTCGGCATTTCGTTTCTGCCAAAAACTATTTTGTAGTAAATTTCGCCATCGGTTTGGTTTTGAACTTCGGCAGCCGACAAGCTTCTAAATGGGGTAGTAAGCGTAGTTGCTTTTAATCCATTTCCGTTGCCCATATTGCCATGGCACGACATACAATGAGCGTTGTAAAGCTTTTTGCCTTGCTCGGCGAAATCGGTTTGATTTATAATTGGGTTACGAAGATTTTTGTATTTTGACGGAACTGCCCAATCGGTTTGTGCAACAATAGTAAAACTAAAATAAAAAGCAACAAAACAGAGCGCTATTGTTAGCTGAAACGTTTTTTTCATGGTTTTTAGCACTTATTATAGTTATAAGCCAATGCATAAGTATTATAAAACGGAATAAAGTTCAAAAAAGTGCATATAGTTTTGCTTTACAGCATAAAACTACACATAATCAATTGTTTTATAATATTTTAATAGCTTTTAAATTAAACTATTTTTTGAAATTACGCATGTAACTAACCATGTTCCAAATTGTTTCGTCGTCAACTTTACCAACATATTTTGGCATATCGGCACCACCGTATTTGGTTTTCCAAAAAATTACTTCATCGGTTTGGCGTTGAAATTCGATACTTGAAAAATCGCCCGGAAACGTTTTTAAGGTAGGTGCTTTTGTTCCGTCGCCTAAACCTTTTTCGCCATGGCATGCCTTGCAAGCTCTTACATACTGCGCTTTGCCCATTACATTATCAAACTGTGCAGGTTTCGATTTTTTTTCAGCATCGGTCAGCGGTTTGGCCTCCCATTTGGCAGCTTTCCATGCAGCCAAATTTCCCGGCGGAACACTTTTTTGACCAAAAACCAAGGTTACGATAAAAATTGCCGGAAGTAAAATTATTAAACTTTTCATGTGAATTAGTATTAGGCTTAAACATTTTAAAAGCGGATTGAGCAAAATACATAGCATCAATCCTTATATAAGTTGAGTATTCAACAACTTTGCCAAAACATAGCATTGATTCCTTTGTTTGCCGAAAAGCAAAGTTGAAACCGCAATTTGCCGACAAAATTTAACAATAAAAAAGGCTGCCGAAATCCGGCAACCTCTTTTAATCATATAATCGAAATTTCAGTATTCAATTAGTCGCCCTTAGTATTTTCCAAAAATCAGCGAATAAATAATCAGTAAAACAATAATTATTCCCGACCAAAGAGCAGTGTAGCCAAAAACTTTAATCAATTTCATCCACGAAGTCGAAATTTCTTTTTCAACTATAACACTGTCTAATCTTCCGTCTTCTTCCAGTTGTTTCATTTCCAACGGTCTGTCTTCGGCATATTCCTCAATAGGTACGTGTCCGGTAAATATAACGGTATCCATCGGAAAAGCCTCGGCACGTAAGTGCGTATTAAAGAAGTGAACCGTAAATATAAACCCTACTGCCATAAGTGCCTCGTCGCTATGAATAATCATGGCCACGTTTATCATCCAACCCGGAAGCAGTTTTGTGAAAAATTCGGGGAACCATAAAATTAAACCCGATGCCCCAATAACTGCAACCCCCCAGAATACTGCCATGTAGTCAAATTTCTCCCAATAAGTCCATCTGCCGTATTGTGGGCGAGGGCCTTTGCCGGTGAACCATTTTAGCGTGTCGCGAACATCGTATAAATCTTGTTTATTGAACATGAGCGACTGACGACCGAAAATTAACTCGCCGAAAGTTATGTTTTTTGCCTTTTTAAGTTTCCATAAAGTATATAAGTGGAAACCAAAATAGAAGAAGGTTATAATTGCACCAAATCGGTGAAGATTACCCGCAAATCGAACGCCGCCCAATAAATCCATAAAAAATGCAGCCCAATCCATATGTGCAAATTTTAGCAACATTCCGGTAAATGCCAGCAATAAGAAACTGATAATTACCAATATATGCGTAAAACGCTGCGATGGTGTAAATCGGCGGTAGTATTTAGCTTTACCGGTAACTTTAACATGTACTTTTCTTCTTCTTTCTTTAAGCGAACGCGGAAACCATAATAAAGTGTGTATTCCGAATACAACAAACACGCCTATAAGCAGCGAAGTCATCGCCCAAAAAACAACCGATAAAATAGGGTCGTCGTTGTGCGTGGCATGGCTTAAATAGCCTGCAAATTGTGCATTGGCATTCACATGGCAATTGCGACAAGTTGCAACTATGTTTTGTTGCGATACTTCAGAATTCGGATTACTCACTTTCAAAATACGGTGCGAACCATGACAATCCGAGCAACGTGCCGTTTTCATATAGCCTAATTGGTATGCCTTACCGTGGTAAGTTTCCATATAAGTTTTTGAAAGCTTTTCGTGGCATTTGCCGCATTGTTTGGTAACCTCATTCATAAACTGGTCTTTATCTATTTCGGTAATGGTGTGCGCCGAATGACAGTCAAGACATGAAGGGTATTTTAAATCTCCTTTATCCAGAAATACATTATGGTCGCTCTGAATATAGTCGGTGTAAATAGATCTTTTTGAATATCATGCGAGGTATGACAGTCGGTACAAATAGCGCTCGAAAGCAACCCTTTATTCTTCAGACCTTTTCCGTGAATGCTCGACGAATAATCGGAAAAAGCATCGACTTCTTTCAATATTGTTTTTTCGGTTGCTTTACCGTTTTTGGTGTGGCACTTGCCGCACAACGCCGGTACCGCACCTCGGTAGGTTATCGACGAGGAGTCTTTCATCGATTTAATGGTATGTGTTCCGTGGCAATCGGTGCAATAAGGCGAATTAGCTTTTTTATTCATGTAGCCAACTCCATGTCCACTGCCAAAGTATTTTTCCGAAACTTCCTTATGGCAGCCCGAACAATCGACTTTAACCGTTTTTTCGCAAGGGCGTTTAGCATTCAAATTTACCTGCGTATGGCATTTGGTGCACGAAATTTTTTTATGCGAAGAGTTCATATAATCTTCGCGGTGCATTTTCAACGAAACCTTTTTTCCGTCTACCGTTCTGTAGGCATCGCCGTCGATATGGCACGACACACACGATTTGTCGGAAACATCGGCTAAAATGCTGGTAACTTTAACCAAGTGGGTAGGGTGGCACTCGGAACACGATGGTATTTGACCGCGCTTAGGTTCCCATAATTCGTTCTTAATAACCTTTTTATGTACATCTTCAATTCGTGCATGGCATTTCATGCAGGTAGCTACTACGTTAGCGGAAGAAACCGACGATTTTTTGTCTTTCGAAGGCAGTATCATATGATTTCCGTGGCAATCGTTGCAGGTAGCGGTAACCGTTAAGCCTTTCTTAAACAAACCTATACCGTGTGTGCCTTGGCTATAGTTTTCAATAATATTGTGTTCGGTAATTTGGTATAATCGACCCACCGGTGCGCCTTCCTTATGGCAAGTTCCGCATAACACCGGAATGTTCATTTTATAGGTTCTCGATTTTGGGTCGGTATGTACAATAATGTCGTGATGACCGTGGCATTCTTTACAACTTGGAGCGTGGGTGTCTTTTGCATTAAATGCTTTACCGTGAATACCCGAATTAAATTGCATTTGCGGGTTTTTGTGGCAAGTACCGCAATTTACCGGAGCTAATTTATCGGGGTGAGGAAATTCGCTTACATTGGCGTCTAAGTGGCAAGCTATACAATTTAGTTTTTTGTGTACCGATTTGCCTACTATCGATGGGTTTACGTACATCGAAACAGTTTTTCCGCCTCGGTCGGCAGTTAAGCTTGCATCATCATGACATGCCAAACAGTCGTCGTTTGCCTGAGCAAACAAGTTACCGGAAATTAGCATCAGCATAATTATCGGTAAGACTTTCTTTTTTAGTTGAAGTATAATTTTATTCATGTATCGTTGATTTTTATATTACTTCAAAATAAAATACCGGTTCAGGGGGGCTTCATGTATTTTATTTTATGCTTAATAAACCGGAAATGCTTTAATAATGGTTACCATTTACATTTCCGGTTTAGGGTCTCATACTTTTTTTAGAATCGTAATTTGAAGTTTTTTCGACCTTCAAATTACGACAAAATAGGTTTTTTAGTGCGGCTCATGATAACCGTCTACCATACTTTTAAAATTAGAGGTAGGCGTTTTACCTAGAGTGCACAAGTAAATATGCACAAAAATGAAAACCAGCAGGAAAAAACCTACTACTACGTGGCTAACATTGTTTATTAGGGTTGCATTTATGCCAAATTGGCTTAAATCGAAGAAATCGGGCATAAGCATTATGAAACCGGTAAAACAAATTATTGGCAACATAATGTATATAACTACAAGATACGTTACTTTTTGAAGCGGATTAAATTTGCGCTCTTCCGAAACAGGGAAAGGAGATGCTTCGCCTTTAAACATGCCTTGTGTGTAATAGTAGAACTGTTTTTTCAAACGGTCGCCAACGCCTTTAAAATCTAAACGGTAGTATTCGCCGTTTTTTGATACTGCGTTGCCAAGTACAAAAAGCATATAGTTAATGGTTAGAATAACACCTGCAACATCGTGCAGTTTAACCGACCAATAAAAGCTTATTAGTGGCAATTCTGCATAATGCAGGCTAAGCCCGGTTAAAATTAGTACAATAAACAAAAATGCATTTAAAACATGCCATAACCTCACCCAAAGTGGGGTTAAATAGATTTTATTACTCATGATGTGTTTTAATTTTTTTGCGAAAATATGAATGAATGCCAATACCCGTAAATACAAGAACCAACACGAATAAGAAAGCAATTTCCAATACCATATTACGGTTAGCGCCAACAACAAATTGCGAATCGGTTAAGGCAGAATTGGCAAAACCTAATTTGCGTAATTCGCTGCGTTGGAAACGATACAGACTGTGCGTTAGGCGCGAATCGCGACTGTGGCATTCTTTGCAACCGCGTATAGCTTTATCTTTCGATAAAATTTCGTGCTGAACCAATACGCTATCGCTTAAATTGGCATGACATTCAATACAACGAACGCTCTTAAAATGGCTAACTTGATTAGGCAACCAATCGTGGCTGCTAATAAGGTTAGGCAAAATGGTATCATTCATTTGCTGATATTTCTGCGTATTGCCATGGCAGCTTAAACAAATTGCATTGTCGTATTGAATCGTAGACGAAATAGTTTTGTTTTCGTCGCGAGCATTAATTTTATAATAATGCGGGCTATGGCAACTCCAGCACGAAAATTCTTCGTTGTGTCGCGATGAATGCATACTCTTTAAAAACTCTTCGTTTATAAGTTCGAATTTGAATTTTTTTACCGCCTCATCGCCTTCGTGGCAATCCATACAGCCCGGTTTAACTTCAAATTTTAATGCAAGAGCATGCGGAAACGCTTCATATTCCGAAGAATGGCAGTCGGTACAGCCAAATGCATAATGGTTCGATGAATAATAAGCAACCGTATCGATAAATAATTCTTGATACAATTTTCGCAGTACGGTATTTCCTGCTTCATCGGTTAGGGTAAATTTCTTATGACCATGGCAAGAAATGCAACGGGCATTCGATTCTTTAGCCGAGGCAATATATTGCGCGCGTTCGTCGGCGGTAGCTTGTGCAATGGCAGTAAACTGCATTGCACCCATAAATACAAAAACAAAAAAGATTGAAATTTTTTTCATGATTCACGAGTTATGTGATAAATGAAAAATACAAAGAATGTAGCCACAAGGCTACATTCTTATGGTTATGTTAAAACCAACCAACATTTTGCCTTTAAAGAAATCTCTTTGGTTTCTTGCTGCATTTAGTTGTGGCGATAATTTGTCGAAATTCGAAACAAATACTTGGAATCCATGAGTGCTTGTTCCAAGCTCAAGACCTATGGCCAAACCGGGAATTGGTTCGGGTTGATAATTTTGACGCGACTTTGTGAAGTTCGCATAATGATATTCGACCATTAATGCAGTTTCACCATAGATTTTATAACGTCCGGCTAAGCTTAAACCGGTAGCATCATTTTGAACCAATGAATCGACTTTATTAAAGTGCGAAAAATTTGCAGCTACTTCAAGGCTTAATTTATCGGTAAATTTGCGCGATACAATAAGCTCATTAAAATACGACAAACGGTTGGTAAATTTGAAATCTTCGCCAAAAACATCTTTAGCTCTGCCATCAATTGCCATATTGCCATAATAACTTATGGTAACCGGGAAACTGCCACTGCGTGTTTGGTTAAAAATGTTGTACTGAACATAAAACTCTTGAAATTTAGTGTTTTTTTCGGTTGAAGCGCCCACCATTAAATTGTCTAAAATGCTATAGTTTAATGCCATACGAGCATTGGCGGCAGCATAAATACCAAAAATGTCTTCGTAAGTTTTAATTTCGCCAAAACGGTGCTGAATAATTAAGTTAAAGGCACCTTTTTCAGGAATTAAAGTAGTTCGTGCATCAATAAGCATGCTCGAATTCCATGGGTCGAAAACCGGTTTCTTTCCGTCTTCGTCTTCTTGTGCTATTACCGGCATGGCTATTAGGCATGCCAATGCTAATGAACTGAGTATATTTTTTAACATGGTCGTATATAAATTAAAGAATT
Organism: Bacteroidota bacterium; assembly: GCA_020047935.1. Taxonomy (GTDB): domain Bacteria; phylum Bacteroidota; class Bacteroidia; order Bacteroidales; family JAIFNC01; genus JAIFNC01. The sequence continues at coordinate 4,060 of JAIFNC010000283.1, read as the reverse complement.
ATTAATCTTTTTTTGCGCCTCTTTTTATCCAAGCCAAAATAAGTGCCGATTGCTCTGGGGTATAAGTTTTACCGTAATGCCCGGGAGCAATTTTTGTTAGAATAATGCTGTTTTCAGGTGCTTCAGTATTAACTAAGTTTTTTGAAATTAGCGAATTGTACGATTTGTCTTCGGCTAAACTTAAACCGCCGGAAGAACCATGACATGCAGTACAGCCTTGTGTGGTAAAAACAGCTTGAATTTCGGCATATGTAATAACTTGGGTATCGGGTATTGTTACCACTTTAGGAACTATTTTTTCGTATTCGCACGATGCCAATAAGCCAATAAGTATAATTGAAACGCTTAATAGGCTTGAAATTTTTGTTTTCATAAGATTGCTTTTTATATTTTGGCGTAAAAGTATTAAAAATGCCGTTGCCGGCATTAAGAATTCGTATCATATACATCATAAAAAGGAATGATATATATCAATGATTTTGTAGATTTAAAGTAAAAAAAGCCCGATAAATTGCTTTATCGGGCTTTTTTAATTTTTTAATAAACTATCTGGCAACTACAGTACCTGTTTTATGATCAAATTTTTGAGTTTTAGCATCATAAACAAAGTTTCTTTTTGTTAAAACTTTATGTCCACTTGGTTTTTTTGCGTCGTCATGGCATTTATCGCAGGTGGACTGACTTGGAATAATCATACCTTTTGATTTGGCTATGCCTTGATCTTTCATAACAGCAGGAGCTTTGTATGCGCTACCCGGACCATGACAGCTTTCGCATGAAACACCTTCGGTAGCTGCAAAAGTTCTGCCTGAAATGTCTGCCGCTGCAACAGAACCAAAAGTTGAATGACAGCTTAAGCATTTCGGATCCTTTTTCTCTGCTTCGGTTTTTAATAAACTAAATGCTTTTGCATGTTTTCCATTTAACCAAGTATTATATTGGTCACCTTTTGCTGGCTTGTTGTGGCACATTTTGCAACCATCAGCACCTACATACTTGAATTGAGCATTAGCACCTACGGTTAAAGTAACCGCAATAATTGCTGCCAATAATTTAATTACGTTGTTTTTCATCTGTGTTCGATTTTATTATGTTTAAAATGTATCCAAAATTATGCTATCCCAATTAGCTAAAAGAGCTACAAAAATAAGCCCTAAAATTATTCAATCAAAATTTTGATGTACCTATTTTAATGGTTTCGTAGCTAATAAGGCTAATTTATATTCATTCTAAAATAGTTGTTCCTAATGCTTTTGTAGTTTAATAACGTGCTAATGCATAAGTTTAGTTTGTGGTTTGCTTTTTAGGGATATGTTTAACAACATGTTTCTTTGAAAATATGGAATATTTCCGTCAGACGACTCCATGCCGTCATACGGATGGTACTTATTAAGGTTTTGGGTTTTATTATATCGGTTTTTTTCTGCAATCGGTCTGACCGAGAGACTATTAAAAAAAAAAGCGGAAGCTATTAACTTCCGCTTTCTTAGTATGTTATTATAAATTATTTTGCAGGTTTTAACGCAACTGTTTTAGTGTAGTCAATTGAATTTTTCAACATTGCTTTAATATATTTGTAATTATGAACGCCTTTGCTTCGGTCATAATGAACCATGAAATAGTTTGTTACAGAACCGGCTAAATCGTGATTTATTTTTGTTAATGTAGTTTTATCAAATAAACCTCCGGGAGTTACAGTCCAGTTAGGATCGGTACCAAATCTTGCAGGTATTATTGCACCAGCCTCATTCAAAATACCAATTCGTTTAAGCTCTGTTGCCAATTCTGCTTCTAATCCGTCTATTTCAGTTTGTCTGCCATTAATATTTAAATCAGATGCACCGGCATGGCAACCTGAGCAGTATTCTGCTTTTGGTTTCATTGCATGATTTAAGGTTTGATTTGCTATACCTGCGCCCATATGGCAACTTGTACAATTTGCAGCGCCTTTGTGTGTTGTGCTGGCAAAAGCTGTAGCCGGATTTGTAAAGCCTTCATAAGCCATTTTACCTAAAAAAATCTGTGCTTGAGGAACATAGTGAGGGTAAAAACGAATGGTACCAGTGGCTGTAGAAGAGCTGAATTTTGGAGTCCAATCATAGTCTGTGGTGGCAAATTCTTTGTAATCATTGTCTCGACCTTGATGGCATGAAATACATAAGTTATTGCTTACGTCAATGTCCATAGCTTCTTTAGTAAAACCATACATTATTGGGGTTACTGCTTTTGACCAACGAAGACCTTTAATATTAGTGGTAAAGTCGAAGTTACCGTGGTCATGACAAGTGGAGCATTTCATTCCGGAAGGTGCTGCAAAGGTTGTAGTGGTTGAATTAACACTTGCAGATGCAATTTCAACAAAACCTTCGTGTGAGTGGCAACGAGCACAACCGCCTCTTCCACCTGCATAACTTACTGCTTCTGTAGTATTCAAATTATGACCGGATAAAAGGAAAGTTCCTTCTGCCATAGGGTGTTGAATACCATCATGGCACATTTTGCAAGATACTTCTCCTGCAGCACCCGTATCGCCTTTGTCTCCTTTTGCACCGGCAACACCTGCAGCGCCTGTATCACCTTTTTCACCTTTTAAACCTGTCGGACCTTCCGGACCTTCAATACAACCCACAACTAATGCGAAAGCTATTGCTAAAGCACCAAATAAGTTTAAGTTTTTCATAAAGAAGTTAATTTAGTTTTAATACTGTTTTTTCTAATCAATTTTACAAGGGTAAAAATACAGCTAATATTTAAGTACCACCAATTTTTTTATATGTTGTACACCCTATAAAAAGTCGAAATTTGTCAATGCTGAAATTGATATATATCAATATTTTTGCTGCTTTTCCGAAAAAAGTTTTTACCTTTGAACTGCGAAATGCAGAACTTAAATACTTTAACCGAAAAATTGACCGATGCTAAAAAATACACAACATTCCGATTGCAACGAATGTTCTTCGATTTGTGCCTATTTTAAAAATCTTAAAACCGACGAATTGGCTGAACTGAATCGAAATCGTTTCGAGGTTTTTTATAAAGCCGGTGAAACGATAATAAAGCAAGGAAGCCTTTCAAAGTATTTAGTGAGTTTTTCGAGTGGCTACGCTAAGGTTTTTATTGAAGGCCCTGCCGACAAAAACTTAATTATTTCAATTGTTCAACCTAAACAAATACTGGGCGGCCCGGGTATTTATACCGACAGCAAGCACCACTATTCGGTGGTGGCACTTACCGACACCAAAGTATGCTTAATTGAATTGGATACGTTTAAGGATTTTGTGCGTAGAAACCCCGAATTTGCCGAAGGACTGATTGCCGATATGAATAGCAAAGCTATTGATATTCAAACCAAATTTATGAGCCTGACGCAAAAGCAAATGCACGGCAGAATTGCCGATGGTTTGCTGTATTTGTCGGAGGATGTTTTTAAAGCAATGGAATTCGACATGCTGATAAATAGGCAAGAGTTGGCAGAGCTTACCGGCATGTCGAAAGAAAGTGCTTGCCGTATTCTGAAAGATTTTAAAGATTCGGATGTTATTGATTTTCAGAATAGCCACATGAAAATTTTGAACATGGAAGCACTTCAAAAAATTAGCCGAAACGGGTAGTTTTTTTCAACCGGCTTGTCAGCGGGTCAATTTAGGATAGATATTGCAACATAGTGTTTAAATTACCATGCAGCAAAATACCGGTTGACCCGTTGACTTTCGATTTTAAATAGTTGAATATAAAATTCAAGGTCGTTTATTTAAGGCTGAAAGCCTTGCAGCATTAGCCCGGGGCAACGCCCCGGTAAAGTATAGTAGATGTTTTTGGAGCCCTGAAAGGGCGAAAGCCATTGCCTTTTCAGGGCGTAAAACCTAATGGTAATCTAACACAGGGCGTTGCCCTGTGCTAATATCTACAAGGCTTTCAGCCTTAACTTAACAACATAAATCTACAAATATTTAATACTATCAATGGCTTTATTCGGGTTTTCTGCTCCAAAAACAAAACTTCCGGCTACCAATGCTGTTGCGCCGGCAGCCACCAACAAGGCTGCATTGTTGTCGGTTAC
>JAIFNC010000220.1:762-8899 GCA_020047935.1 Bacteroidota bacterium | reverse complement strand
ATAAAAGTTCAGGCTGAAATTTTATATACAAAAATCGATTCGAATTATATTTCGCAGAAAGCCAATATTTTATTGTATTTCGAACGCGATTCGGTTTCGGAATTATTACAAATTGGCGACGAGCTTGTTACGCAATTTGCTTGCGACAGTATCAAAAATTCCGGTAACCCGTTCGAGTTCGATGTAAAAACGTATATGGCACGTCAGCAAATTTTTTATTCAGCTTATGTACCTATTGATACTTGGGATTTTGCACCATTAATTATAAGTAAATCGTTAAATGCATATGCAATAGCCATTCGTAATTATTTGGCCGATATTTATAGGAAAAATAATATTTCGGGCAACGAATTAGGTATTTTATCGGCGCTTACCTTGGGCTACAAAGCCGACATAGACCCAAGTGTGCAGGATAATTATGTAATTACCGGAACCATGCATGTACTTTCGGTTTCCGGATTGCATGTAGGCGTAATATTTATTATTTTACAAACAATCGTTCGAATTCCGCCCACCAACCAACGAAACAGAGTAGTTAAGTTTTTAATTATTGCTGCTGCTTTATGGCTTTTTGCCTTTATTACCGGATTTTCGGCTTCGGTAAACAGAGCTGCACTTATGTTTAGCTTGGTACAATTAGGCTTGGCCATTAATCGCCGAAGTTCAATTTACAATACCCTTGCCTCTTCGGCTTTCATTTTATTGCTAATTGAACCCAATTATTTGTACAATATTGGTTTTCAGTTATCGTATATTGCAGTGTTTGCCATTGTATATCTTCAACCAAAACTCGAAAACTTATATTATTTCGAAAATAACTATTTGCGCCAAATTTGGGTATTGCTTACTGTTTCAATAGCGGCGCAAATTGGAACTTCACCTATTTCAATGTATTACTTTGGTATTTTTCCAAACTATTTTTGGCTTGCCAATTTGCCTATTGTACCGCTTTCTTCGTTGCTTATGTATGGCTCAGTGGTGCTTTTGTCGGTTTCGCCATTTGAATTTTTGTCGGTTTGGGTAGCTAAATTCGAATATTGGGGAGTTTGGCTAATGAATTTTATTGCCGAATTTGTTGGCAAACTTCCGTATGCAGTAACCAAAGGGATTTCAATTTCCGGATTCGAAGTATTTGTTTTTTATATAGTTATACTCTTTCTAATTTTCTTCCTTCAGAAAAGAAATGCCCTATATTTGCTTACTTTTTTACTTTTTATTTCAACTTGGGCAGGCTTTATGTTGGTGCAAAGTTTTCAGACTAAAACCGAGTTGGTGGTTTTTAATTCGAAAAAAGCACCGGTTTGGTGCTTAAGGCATAAAAAGGAATTGCTGTTGTTTACCAATAACCGCGACGATGCCAATTTTACACTTTCCGGCTATTTGCGCAAGCGAAATATTAATGAGTCGGTAGTTGTAACAACGGATTCGGCAGCCTATTCGACCAATTTTTTCTTATACCGAAAACCTTTTGCTCGGTTTGCCGGCAAAACGATAGTTCAAATTACCAAACCCGAACACATCGAAATGATTGCCAACCATCCGTTTGCGGTTGATTATGCAATAATTTCAGGAAACCCCGAAATTGAAATGGAATATTTGATGCAGTTTTGTAGCCCTAAATTGGTAATTATGGATGCAAGCAATTATAAAAACCGTATAGAAAATTGGCAAAAAGAACTTGCCGAATTAGATATTGAATATTATACTATTGCCGAAAAAGGTGCGTTTATAGTGCAGTTTTAAAAGCTTACATTAAAAGCAACAGCTTATTAAAGTCTTTAACCGAGGTTTGGTTTATAGGAAAAACAGCGGTTATTTCCGGAATAATTTTAAGCATTTTTATTATTTGTTGAAGTTTATGTTCTTCAACGGTGCCGTGTATTACAAAAAAATAATCGATATTTTTGAGCTGTTTCAGCAGTACACCATGTTCCGATTTATTACACAACAACTGCCACGAAAACTGGTTTTCTTCATCGTCGAAAAAGTACGAAGCAAATCGTTTTTCGTTTTGCGATTTATCCAAAATTATTAAATCGTCGGTTTGCGATAAGCTTATTTTGAGGTTCGTGTTCAAGCACCAGGACAACTTATAATCAGGTTCGACAGAAACTAATCCGATAGTTTTAACATCGGGCATATTAAGCGTAAGCTTTATGTTTTTCGTTGTTGTCACTTTCGAATTATTTATTGAAATTATTATTCGGTTTTTTGACTGCTGCCTACATTAATTCTGTCCATTGCTTCTTTGGCTGCTCGCTGTTCGGCATCTTTTTTCGAAATGCCGGTTCCGGAACCATAACTTATCGAATCAATTTTAATGAAAGATAAGAAAACTTTTGATTCTTCGTCTTCTAAACGCGTAACAAATTCAACTTCTTTTTTGTGTTTTTGTCCCCATTCAATCAATTTGCTTTTGAAATTGTGGTCGGTGTTCAGAATTTCGGTTATATCAATGTATTCTTTTACAATATGTTTGCGAATAAATCTGCCGGTTTTTACAAAGCCTTGGTCTATGTAAATAGCTCCAATAAATGCCTCTAAGGCATCGCCGTACATGTTTTTTTGGGTGGTGTATTTGCCGGTGTTGGCTACAATAAGTTCGCGCAAACCTATAAGCTGAGCCAGTTCGTTTAATTTTTCGCGGCTTACAATCCGCGAGCGAATTTGGGTAAGAAAACCTTCGTCGGCTCCGGGAAATTTGTGGTAAAGGTAGTCGGCAATAACTGCACCTAAAATGGCATCGCCAAGGTATTCGAGTCGTTCGTTGTTTACTGCTTTGCCTTTTGAGTCGGCATACGAAGCCGATTTATGAATTAAAGCGGTTTCGTAGAGAGAAAAATTACCGGGGTAGAAACCGGTAATTTTTCTTATTTCTCTATAAAGTATTTTTTTCGAAGAAAAAATATAATTGAAGAATGTTGAAATAACACTCATCGTATTTAATCGAGTTTTTTGAATATAACTGAAGCATTGTGACCACCAAAACCAAAAGTATTGCTAAGCGCATATTTAATAGGCCTAACTTTTTTAACGTTCGGGGTTAAATCCAAGTTAGGATCTATTTCGGGGTCTCTGTTTTCTAAATTAATGGTTGGAGGAACTATGCCAAACTGAATAGCTTTAATACAAGCCAACGATTCAATAGCTCCGGCAGCGCCAAGCAAGTGTCCGGTCATCGATTTGGTTGAACTGATGCTTAATTTGTATGCATGTTCGCCAAATACTTTAATTATCGCTTTAAGTTCTGCTACGTCGCCAAGCGGAGTTGAGGTACCGTGAACATTTACATAATCTAAATCTTCCGGTGTTATTTCAGCATCTTCAATTGCGTTAAGCATTACGCGAGCAGCTCCCAAACCTTCGGGGTGCGGTGCGGTTAAGTGGTATGCATCGGCAGAAAGTCCTCCACCTGCAACTTCGCAATAAATTTTAGCGCCCCGCTTTTTTGCATGTTCGTATTCTTCTAAAATAATACAAACGCCGCCTTCGCCTATTACAAATCCATCGCGGTCTTTATCAAAAGGACGCGATGCACGTTCAGGTTCTTCGTTACGGGTCGATATGGCGCGCATAGAGCTGAATCCGCCCACTCCCGACTCATAAATACTGGCTTCGGAACCGCCTGAAATAATAATATCAGCTTTACCTAAACGGATGTACATAAAAGCATCAATTAATGCATTGGTAGACGAAGCACATGCCGAAACGGTTGTAAAATTCGGACCGCGGAACCCGTATTTCATTGAAATATGTCCGGCAGCAATATCCGAAATCATTTTAGGAATAAAAAACGGACCAAATTTAGGTATTCTTCCACCTTTAATATAATCCCCCATTTCTTCTTCCATGCTCGAAATACCTCCAATACCTGAGCCCCAAATAACGCCGGCTTTGTCGGGGTTTACTGCATTTACATCAATTCCCGAATTTTTCATTGCCTCATCGGCAGCAGCCAATGCATACTGAGCAAAAGGGTCGAGCCTTTTAACCTCTTTTTTGTCGATATATAATTCGGGATTGAAGTTTTTAACTTCGCATGCAAACCTTGTTTTAAAGTTTGTTGCGTCGAAATGTGTTATTGGGGCTGCGCCGCTTTTACCGGCAATTAAATTTCCCCAGAACTCGTCAACCGAATTACCAATTGGAGTAATTGCGCCAAGTCCCGTTACTACAACTCTTTTCAGTTCCATATACAAATGGTTTTTAAATAAAAAAAGGCGGGCAATTCTCGACTTTGGGTCAAAAAATTTAGCCGCCTTTTGTGAAAAAAATTCTTAGTTTGCGTTTTTTTCAATGTAACTAATTGCGTCGCCAACGGTACTAATTTTTTCTGCTTGGTCATCCGGAATGGTAATACCGAATTCTTTTTCCAATTCCATAATTAGCTCCACAGTGTCAAGCGAATCGGCACCTAAGTCATTGGTAAAGCTTGCGCTTTCAACTACTTCGCTCTCATCAACGCTCAATTTGTCGACGATAATTGCTTTAACTTTTTCTTTAATTTCAGACATTGTTCTAAAATTTGATTCAACAATAATTTTTCAACAGACAAAGAAAAAGATTATTACAGAATTTCAAAAATATTTTCTGAAATATTACGTTGTTTTTCCTGTACATGCATAGCAATTGTTTTGTAACTTGCTGATACATTGGGTTAAATTATTTTTACTATTTCTATAATTTTAGCGAAATGCTACTTTTTAGTTATAAAAACAATGTATATTGTATGAAAATACTATTGCTATAGTATTTAAAAATGGAAGCAAATTTCATAGCTGAAATTTACGTTTGTGTTAAAAAAGCAAATTTTACTCAAAACACGCCAGTAAATTGTTATGTATTTGCTAATTTTGCCCTGCTTTTTTAACCAATTTAGCTTATTTATTACAGCAACCTTTTAAAAATATTTTTCATGAAAATTGCCATTTTTGCATCGGGATCCGGAACCAACGCCGAGGCTATTATAAATTATTTCAACAAAACAAAAACTGCTCAAGTGAGTTTAATTTTAAGCAATGTGCCTAATGCATTTGTACTGGAACGGGCTAAAAAATTCGGAATTAAATCGGTAGTTTTTTCAAGAAGCGAACTAAATTCGAATGCAATTGTGGCTTTATTGCGCGAAAACAGTATCGATTTTATTGTACTGGCGGGGTTTCTGTGGCTGATGCCGGCAAATTTGGTAGCTGCATTTACCAATCGAATTATTAATATACATCCTGCCTTATTGCCTAAATTTGGCGGCAAAGGTATGTATGGTATGAATGTGCATAAAGCGGTAATTGACGCCGGAGAAACGCAAAGCGGTATTACCATCCATTTTGTAAATACCAATTACGACGAAGGGAGCATAATTTTTCAGGCTGCCTGTAACATTTCAGCCAACGAAACTCCCGAATCGTTGGCTGAAAAGATTCATGCATTAGAGCATAAACATTTTGCTAAAGTAATTGAAAGGATGCTACTTGCTAAGTAATTCGGCTAATTGAATGTTGCTTAACTGCGATTTGTAAGTGCCTATAACTTCGGCAAATTGAGTACGTAAATTTTCTTTTACCGGCTCTACGGGTGGTGCTTCAACTTTTAGCGGATTAATGGCTTGTCCGTTTTTAAAGAAACGGAAATCGAGGTGTGCGCCTGTTGAAAGTCCGCTTGAGCCTACATAGCCTATAACTTGACCTTGGCTTACGCGTGAGCCTTTATGAATGCCTTCGGCAAAGCTTTTAAGGTGCATATAAACCGTGGTGTATACGCCGTTGTGTTTTATTCGAATATAATTACCGGCTCCGCCGCCCTGAAAAGTTCGGTCGGTTACCAAACCATCGCCAATGCTGTAAACCGGTGTACCTGCCGGTGCTGCATAATCCACTCCCAAATGCGGACGAACTATTTTAAGCACCGGATGCTTGCGTGCATAACTAAAATGCGAACTTATACGCGAAAATTTAAGTGGAGCTTTCAGGAAGGCTTTACGAAGGCTGTTGCCGTGTTCGTCGTAGTAGCTTTCAACGCTGTCTTGCTTAAAAGCAAAAGCGTAATAGTCTTTGCCTGCATGATTAAATATAACGGCATGAATTTTACCAATTCCTATCGATACCGAATCGACAAATTGCTCGTCGTAAATAACTTTAAATCGGTCGTTGTTTTGAAGTCCGAAAAAGTCGATACTCCAAGCATAAATATCCGAAAGTTTGCCCGAAAGTTCTGTGCTTAAATTTTGGTCTGCCAATGCGTTCCAAAGCGATGAGGTAATGGTTGCGGTAGCTGTTTTGCGCAAGGTTACTATTTCTTTTTTGCCCAACGTAGCGCGAATGCTGTCGTTTTCGAAGTTATAAACGACATAGTCGGTAGCATTTATTTCGTAAACAAAATATTTTACCGTATTTGCCGAGTCGTTTGCAGTAAAAGCTTTCCAGAGATTTCCGTTTTTTATTTTTCTGAAATCGAAAATGGTTTTTGTGGTTTCGGAGGCGGCATGAACCGAACTGTATGCCAAACCTAATTGTTTCCAAATATCGGCAATAATTTGGTTCTTTTTAACTACACCGCTTGTAATTTGCAGCGAATCAACGGGTATTCCGTATTCGTAAATGGGTTCAATGTATACGGTTTCTATTTCTTGTTCTGCTTTTTCGTATAATTCTTTCGAATACAATCCTAAAACCAAGATAACCGAAATCAATATAACATTCAATAAATCTCTCTTCACAATATCAATCTTTTAATAAATAACCTAAATCGGCGGCAAGTATATTCATTTTTCTTCAATTTTCATAAAAAACGCATATGTTTCTTAACATATCTTAACAGTTTGCCAACGGTATTTTTTGCTGAATTCGATAAAATAGCTTACCTAATGGCATTAATATCAGTATTTTAGTATTTCAGAAATCTAAAAAATAGTTTTACCGATTATTTTAAGGCAATTAAGGTGCCGGAGAAAGGAAAATTTGATAATGTGACAATTTGGTAATTTGAAAATTTGAAATGTGGTAATTTGAAAATGCGGTAATTAGCTTTGGTGAAAGTTTCGCTGTTTGAAAAATTGCTTTCGGTGAAAACTTCTCAGTTGGATTGATTTTTTAATCTCGTAAATTCCTTAATTCTTTCAATTCCTTTCGTTAAGGCACGGCGCTGAGTTAATTTTGTATTAGTACATTAAATACAGTGTTTCTCCGGGCGGCGAATTTATTTTTGTAAATTTGTGCTTTTTAGCATTATGCTGCGAATAATTGGATAAAACAACCAATAATGCAAACAAAAGATTCAACAATATTTTTCAATGAACTGATTGAACAGCATAAAGGTATTTTGTACAAGGTTGCTAAAACTTATTGTAAGGATGCCACCGACCGCGAAGACTTGTTGCAGGAAATTATGATTCAACTTTGGAAATCGGTTCATAAATACAACAACGAATTTAAAACTTCGACCTGGGTGTATCGAATTTCGCTAAATGTTGCAATTTCATTTTACCGAAAAAATGGGGCGAAAACTTCGCAAACCACCGATTTGAACGAACAAAACCTACAAATTCCGGCGGATGAAGTTGGCGAAAGGGAATTTCGACTAAACTTATTGGAACAATTTATTAATGAGCTTAACAGCTTTGATAAAGCGATTATTTTATTGCATTTGGAAGACCGAAACCATGCCGATATTGCCGATATTTTAGGTATTTCGGTTTCAAATGTTTCAACAAAACTTGGCCGAATAAAAGACAAATTAAAACAACGTTTTTCAACTTATAAATTTTAATCGAAATGGACGACTTAACATTGAAACAACTATGGAATTCAGCGGATAATACACCGAATGAGATTATTGCGCTAAGCAGAAAGAACTCGGATGATATAACTCAATTAAAAGCACAATCGTTGCTTTCAACCATGAAACCTATAAAAATAGTTGCTGTACTAATTGGTATCGTGTGGGTTATTTTTATCGATTCCTTAATTTTAGGTTTATTCAATATAGCAAGTATTTTTTTTCTTGCTTCAGCCATAATTCAGGTAGTTTTAACCAAAATTGCTATAGGAATTTACTTGTACCATTTAATACTTATAAACAACATAAATTTCAGCGAGCCCGTTGTTGCTGTGCAAGAACGATTGTTGGCGCTTAAAACTTCGAC
>JAIFNC010000220.1:0-706 GCA_020047935.1 Bacteroidota bacterium | reverse complement strand
TTTGGTTATTTTTGAATATTAAATTCGAAAACCGTAATAAAAAATGGTTTAAGCTAATTTTTACCGGAAACGAATGGACACCCTTGATTGAGGCTATGGAATTGTACGAGCAAACGTTGGCTTTTAAACGCAACGAATAGAAAACAAAAAACGACTTTTTTACGAAAGTCGTTTTTGTTTTTATTATGAAACACATCTCATGTGCAACTTACTTCATCATTTCCTCAATGGCTTCAATTTCTTTTGGCACTGCGTTACTTAAAATTGTGTTTCCGGTTTTTGTAATCAAAATGTCGTCTTCAATTCGAACTCCAATGTTTATATAGCGCTCGAAGTTAGTTCGCGTTTGTTTTATAAATTCATCAAATTCGTCTTCTGTTATAGCGTGTGCTGCTAGCGGTTTTTTGTCTAATAAGGAAGCCGGAAAATAGAGTCCGGGTTCCATAGTCATAATCATGCCGGGTTCATATTTTTTTGTTGATGTTTCGCGCGACAGATAAGTGTAACAGTCATGAATATCCAACCCGATATAATGATAGTAGCCATGAACCAAGTATAAATTACGCTGCCATGCACTGTTTATATCGGTAATCAGTCCCAATTTAAGCAAACCTTCAAGTAAAACATTTTCTACTGTTTTTTGCACATCCAACATAATTTGTCCGGGCACCATTTTTTCAATCCCTGCTTTTTGTGCTTTTAAAAC
>JAIFNC010000272.1 GCA_020047935.1 Bacteroidota bacterium | reverse complement strand
GAAATATCGACAAAAGCAAATGAACGAACCTGTTCATCGTTAAAGGTCATGGTTTTTGAAAGTGCCTGAATTTGTATAACCGCTCCGTTTTTGGTTATAATTTCGGTTTCAAAAACAAATTCGTTGTTATGGAACACATGTTTCGAAAATTCCGGAATTCTATTTCTTTCAATAATATAGGAAAGCGAAACATCGAAAATTTCTTCTTTTAAATAACCTAACATATTGCATGCCTGTTTATTGGCTTCAATAACCTGAAAATCTTTATGAATTATTATTCCTTCCAAAGTAGCATCGGCAAGTTGTTGGAGCGTATTGGCAGCTTCGGCCAATTTTTGCGATTGCAACTTTAATTTTTTCATCGATTGCGAAAGTGCCAATGCTGAATTTATGCGCGAAATCATCTCAATTTTATCAATCGGTTTTCGAATAAAATCAACGGCACCGGCTTCAAGTGCGGTGCTTAAATTTTCCGACGACAACATAACGCCTGATGCCATAACAATAGGTATATCGGCTAATTCGGGCATACTCTTAATAATTTTAACCGCTTGAACTCCGTTTATACGCGGCATTTCCCAATCCATCAGAATTAAATCGGGCTTGGCTATTTGGGCTATTTTTATAGCGGCCTCAGCGTTGGTAGCTTCAAGGAATGTGTACGGATAATCGGTATCTTCAAAAAAGGATACGATACTTTCAATTATTACCGGAAAATCATCGACTAACAATATGGTATAACTTTCGGCTGCCATGGTATTTTTTTTTGCTAAATTAAAAAAAAATATACATTCGAAAAATTAAAGACTAATTTTTATAAGAATTTTGCATTAATAAAAACCTAACAAACTAATAGCTTGCTTTAATTTGCAGGTGCAAAGTAAAAAATTCAGCCAAAATCATAGCCGTAGCGCCCCAAACCGTTTTTCCGCCAACTAAATAAACGGGCACCGTGCAAACGCCAAACTTACCGGCAAAAACCTCGGCTGTACCGGCCGAATTTATTATTTCATCGAGTTCTTCAACCAAAACAAGTTCAACTTCCTTGGCATTTAATTCAAAAACAGGCATTTGCTTCAAAAAACCAACAACCGGAATAACTGTAAAATTACTTACCGGAATAAACAACGACGAAAGTTTACCCAACACCTCCACCGCTTCGGGCTTAACCCCTATTTCTTCCCATGTTTCGCGCAAGGCTGTATGTTCGGGCATTAAATCATCGTCTTCGGCCTTTCCGCCGGGCAAACTAATTTGTTTGCTGTGAACCGATGTGTCGGCAGTTCGCTCCATAAGTACCGTACCCAAACCGGATTTGTAAGGAAAAATCAGCACCAATACTGCACTTTGCACCGCATTTTCGGGGTTTGGTTCATATTCCGGATTTATACGGTGCGTGGGTGCCATCCGTTTTTGCGCCTCTATACCCGGCAGCTGTTTTTCAAGTTTGCTTTTTAAGGCTTTTATATAAAATTCAATATCCATGGTTTTGAAAAATTAATGATTTGTATTTTTATGAACAATTCAACATTTGCCATTTTACCTCACTGGAAGGCAATTTCAGCTATAAAAATAATTAAAAATCCGACCTTACTATCTTCAACAAAATTAAAATTGCAAAATGGTAAAACTAAATAAAATGTATCGAACTTATAAAATTAGTGTTGCTTAACCAATAATATTTATTAATTTTGCTGTTTTGCACAAATTGATGTGAAAAATTATAGATTTAAATCTGAATGGTATCAATGGGCAAAAAGCATAAAAATGAATGCTTTCAAAAAAAAACGTTGAATACGAAAGCACGTAATAAGGTTACTAACATACCGTTGAATTGTAATTTTTACATTAAGTAACGTCAGAAAAAGTGTTTTAGTTATTTTATTTTCATTGAAATTAGTAAGCTATCAATTTATTTTATAATTTAGTTCAAATTATTTAAAAATAACCGGAAAGTTTCTTTTAAATTGATTTTTTTCACTAAATTCGTTATTGAATTAAAATAAATAAATAAACAAAAAAAACAGTGAATATTATTTGGAGTTTATTCGAAAAAAAAGAATAATTTAACCGACTGTTTTGAAAAAAATACGTACAACACAACAATTGCATAAAAACCGTTGCAGATGTTATAAAAATAAATTTTGTATAATGAGCGTCGCAGAATCAAATTCCTTACAAAAACACTTACAACATTATTTTGGATTTAGCCGATTTAAAGGTCAGCAAGAAGAAATAATCCAAAATTTGCTTAACCAACGCGATACCTTTGTGTTAATGCCCACGGGCGGAGGTAAATCGTTGTGCTACCAGTTGCCTGCTTTGTTGCAAGAAGGAACTGCTATAGTAATTTCGCCACTTATTGCCCTAATGAAAAATCAGGTAGATGCCATGCGCGGCTATAGCAGCGTAGAAGGCGTGGCACACTTTTTAAATTCATCCTTGTCTAAAACGCAAATTGCAGCAGTTAAAGACGACATTTTGAGCGGCAAAACCAAAATTTTGTACGTTGCTCCCGAATCGCTTACCAAAGAAGAGAATATGCTCTTTTTGCGAGGGGTTAAAATTTCGTTTTACGCAGTAGACGAGGCACATTGTATTTCGGAATGGGGGCACGATTTCAGGCCCGAATACCGAAGAATACGACCAATTATTGAGCAAATTGGCAGGGCACCCATTATTGCACTAACGGCAACCGCCACTCCCAAAGTGCAAAACGATATTCAAAAAAACTTAGACATGTTGAATGCCGAAGTTTTCAAATCATCGTTTAACAGACCAAATTTGTACTATGAAGTACGCCCTAAAATTGAAATTGAAAAAGAAATAATAAAATTTGTAAAAGGCAATCCGGGAAAATCGGGTATTATTTATTGCTTAAGCCGCAAAAAAGTTGAAGAGCTTACCGAAACCTTGGTTATAAACGGTATAAAAGCACTGGCTTACCATGCAGGTATGGATTCTTCGACCCGTTCGGGAAACCAAGACAAATTTTTGATGGAAGATGTTGAAGTAATAGTTGCAACCATTGCCTTTGGAATGGGAATAGATAAGCCCGATGTGCGCTATGTAATGCATTACGACGTACCTAAAAGTTTAGAAGGTTACTACCAAGAAACCGGACGAGCCGGCAGGGATGGCGGCGAAGGTGTTTGCATTGCATTTTACAGCTACAAAGACATTCAGAAGCTCGAAAAATTTATGCAAAACAAGCCGGTTGCCGAACAAGAAATTGGTCGTCAATTGTTGCTTGAAACCGTATCGTTTGCTGAATCGAGCGTTTGCCGACGTCGAAACTTATTGCATTATTTTGGCGAGGTATACGAAGAAGAAAACTGCGAAAGTTGCGACAATTGCTTGCACCCTAAAACACAGATAGACGGCGAAGAGTATATGTACAACGCACTTACGGTTATTCAAGGTGTAAACGAAAAATTTAAAGCCGAGCATATTGCCAATATTCTTACCGGCAAGTTAAATGCTTCGATAAAAACGTACAAACATCATAAAACCGATTTTTTTGGCATTGGCGCCGAAAAAGATACGCGTTTTTGGAATGCCGTACTGCGTCATGCACTTATATATGAACTGGTAATTAAAGATATAGACAATTACGGATTGTTGAAATTAAGTAATAAAGGTAAAAAATTTTTAAAAGAACCATTTTCTGTTATGATATCACAAGACCATAATTATGAAGAAATGGAGGACGAAAAATCAAAGGGACCGGGAAGTGTAGGCGGAGCCGCCGACCCGGAACTGTTTGCGATGCTTAAGGATTTGCGTAAAAAGATTTCCAAACAAAAAGACCTTCCGCCCTTCGTAATTTTTCAAGACCCTTCGTTGGAAGATATGGCTATACAGTACCCTATAACCAAAGAAGAACTCCAAAACATTGCCGGAGTGGGTCCGGGAAAAGCTACCAAATACGGTGCACCATTCCTTGAACTAATAAAAGCATATGTTGAAGAAAAAGAAATTGAACGTCCTCAGGACATGGTAGTTAAATCGGTTGTGAATAAATCGGGAAACAAAGTTTTCATTATTCAGAATATCGACCGCAAAGTACCTTTACCCGATATAGCCGAAGCTAAAGGTTTCGACTTTGACGAGCTATTAACCGAAATTGAAGCCATAGTAAACTCCGGAACCAAAATTAATATTACCTATTATATAGATGAAATTTTGGATGAAGACCACCAAGAAGAAGTATATCAATACTTTTCGGAAGCAAAAACCGAATCGATTGCCGATGCTTTAACTGCACTGGGTGAGGATGAATACTCGGAAGAAGATATTCGATTAATGCGTATTAAGTTTATTTCGGAAATGGGACACTAATTTTGAAATAAACATTCCTAATACAAACGACCGATAAATCTATATTTATCGGCCGTTTTTTTATTTAAGACCTTGAATACCATAGTTTACAGCAAAACTTTTGAGGTACTTTGTCTTAAATTCGGAAAAAACTTACTGAAACTGAAAATTTATAGGCACCGAATACCAAACACTCACTGCTTTGCCATGTTGCTTGCCCGGTTTCCAAGCGGGCAACTCTTGAATTACCCGAACAGCTTCCTTATTCAACAGCGAATCGTTGCCATGAACCACCGATACATTTTCGACCAGACCGTTATATTTTACAACAAAACTTACATGTACCACGCCGCCTCGGTTATTTTTATAGGCTTCATACGGATAACGAATATTTCTGGCAATAGCAGCCCTCAAGCCCGGCTCGCCTCCCGGAAATTCAGGCATTTCATCGACAATATAAAAAGCTGAACCGGTGCTGTATTCATTATTTGAATTATTATCGGAAGGTGCAGAATTGTTCAATTCATCGACTACGGTATCGGTAATTAGAATGGTCGGAATTTCATTTTCCTCAACAATTTCAGTTACCGAATCGACAATTTCATAATTAGTGGCTATTTCTTTAATAATTTCATCGGGTTTTACTAAAGGTGGCTTCTTTTCGGGCATTTTAGGCGGCGGAGGCATTAACTTATCCATCGATTGAGCATTCATGGGTGAAAATATTACCAAATTTTGCTCATCAAAAATTGCCTCCTCAGTCGGATTTACGCTTTCATATAGTATGAATGCAAAAAAAAGAATAGCTATAACAAATGAAAGTAAGGTCGAAATTATCATTACGCGCGGATACCTTTTTCGCAAAAGGTATGCTCCGTATTCTTTATTTCTCCCGGCAAATACAATTTCATCCAAATTATTCCTAAAATTTATCATCCTTCTTCTTTCAATGTTGGCTTAAAAAAAACGTCAATTTTGTGCATTTATTTTCTTTACGGTTTGGAATAACCTTTTGAAGTATACGAAAACAAAACAAAAAACGACCGCAAAAGTAATAAAGAATTGAGAAATTGAAGAATTGACAGAATTAACCTGTTTAATTCATATGTTTTTTAACTAACAACGGCAGGGTTAGTGAGCTTGTCGAACTATATGCCGTTGTGTAAAGAATGTCTTACGTGTCTTTAGCCAAAAGTAAAAAATCATTTTAGGCTAAAGCCTTATATACTATTCATTTATACCGTAGCCTAAAGGCTACGGATATTCATAAAAAAGTTTAATTCAAAAAATAGTTAACATAATAAACAGTAATAAAACTACATTCTTATTCGAAATAAAAATTTCTTAAAACTTTGTTTATTACGAATTTAAGTGTTTTTATGAATTATTCAGGTTAAAGAATTGACGAAACTGAAGAATTAAAGAACGGCGTAGCCTTCATCAAAGGTAATTGAAAAATTATTTTCGTCAGAAAAAGTTCATCAGAAAATTGGTGTATTCAAAATTTCAAATTTCAAAATTTCTCAAATCCGGTGGTTATTGTTACTTTTGCGGCTTGCGAAAATATAATTACGAGAAAATGGCAAGAATAAACAAAATTGGTGTTTTAACTTCGGGTGGCGATGCGCCCGGCATGAATGCAGCCGTACGTGCCGTTGTACGTGCTACCATATTCTACGGTTGGGAGGCCTACGGAATATACCGCGGCTACAAAGGAATGATTGAAGGCGATATCAGAAAATTAGAATCGAAGGATGTTGGAAATATCATTCAGCGCGGCGGTACGATACTAAAATCGGCACGCTGCCCCGAGTTCCGAACCAAAGAAGGAAGAGCAAAAGCATACGAAAACTTGCTTCTGCACGGTATTGATGCTTTGGTGGTTATTGGCGGCGACGGTACATTTACCGGTGCAGGCTTGTTTTCGGAAGAATTCGACATTCCGGTGGTTGGCATACCGGGTACTATTGATAACGATATGTTCGGAACCGATTTTACCATTGGTTACGACACTGCGCTAAATACCGTGGTACAAACGGTAGACAGAATTAAGGATACGGCAAGCTCGCACGACCGATTGTTTTTTGTTGAAGTTATGGGCCGCGGAGCCGGATTTTTGGCGCTAACAGGCGGCATTGCAACCGGAGCCGAAGCAATTCTTATTCCGGAAGCCGAAGGCCAAGAAGAAAAACTGAATAAGTATTTAAACGACGAACGCGCCGAACCTAAAGATTCGCATATAATTTTGGTAGCTGAAGGCAACACGGTTGGCGGAGCGGAAGAAATTGCAAAACGCGTAGCAAAAGAGTTTCCTAAGTACGATGTACGGGTGAATATTTTGGGGCATATGCAACGAGGCGGAGCACCATCGGCTTTCGACCGTTTTTTGGCAAGTCGCATGGGCGTGGCTGCTGTTGAAGCACTTAAAGACAATCAGCGCTCTATTATGGTGGGTTTCAAAAACCATCAAATTGTGCATGTGCCTTTCAACAAAACCATTGCGCATAGCCCCGAACTAAATAAAACATTATTGGATATAAACGACATTTTGAACTTATAAACCTTGTTTTATTTCTACCTCTAATCTGCAAGTGTACTTTTAACTTGCTAATAGTCATCGGCTCAACGAAGAAAATGGCGTGCTGCAAATTGGCAAACAAACTGCTCAATATTAGTAAATTGAGACGATGACTTGCGGATTTGAGCTTCTATACATTTATAAACCCGACCAATACACACTATGGGTTGGGTTTTATTTTTTCCGACAGGCTTTAGCTTCTGCTGCATCTATACAATCTTCAAACCGGGAGTTCTTCACAAAACCAAATTCAATACAAATAAAAGATTTTTAGCTATTTTACGCACCGAAAATTTGTTTTATTAAATGCTTTTTTTAATTTTATACAGAAATATTTAAGTAGAAACAACGCCAAGGATAAGTTCAATTAGGTTAAATTGAAATTTTATTTTTTGCACAATATGTTTGTTTTTATGCCAACAAAAATTAGCATTTCATGGCTGTTTTTTGCCTTATACTTTTCGGTGTCGGTTTATTCGCAAACCGGCAGCACCACCGCAAAAAACGGATTTTACATACTACCGCCCGATGCCCAACAAAAAAACGTATATTGGCTGGAAGGAGAATGGGCTTTTTATAAAAGCAGCTATTTAATTGAAAAACCCGAAAAAGCACCCGATGCTTACTTAATTGCACCGGGTTGGTGGAACGATATTATGGTAAGCCCCGAAAATCCGCGTGCTTTTGGCTACGGAACTTTTTTTGTTACTATTAAAGGCTTGCAAGCCAACAAAAGCTATGCGCTAAAATTCAATACAGCAGGCTGCTCGATGCGTGCCTACGTAAACGGTCAGTTTTTAGGCTCGCAAGGCAGCCCCGGCACAAGCGCCCAAACCACCGTACCTTTTTATAAACCCTTTGTGGCAAGTTTTACAAGCCAAGCCGACAGTGCCGTGGTGGCAGTGCAAGTAGCAAACTATACACACCGCGAAGGCGGCATGTGGTATGTAACACTTTTTGGCGAAGCCGAAGCAGTATATAAAGTCGAAAACCGATTGATTTTTGCAGAAAGCCTTCTGTTTGGTGCATTTTTAATAATGGCATTTTACCACTTATACCTTTGGTGGTTGCGCCGTAGATTTTAATTAATACCATTATTGAAGTTCCGTGGATTTGGCAAGTTAAAGCCGATTACATTTCGTACTTTTTAACCATCAGCTTTTTTTGCGGGTTCATAAATTCGCTTTACAAGCAAGAATATCACCGAACGGTTTTCCCAATCAGCGTTGCAATTCCAATATTGGTTTCAATTTTAGTGCTGTTTTTACCCGAATGGCAAACCACTAAAGTTATTACCTACATGCAAATTTACACAGGTTTTTGGTTTTGTCATCTTTTTTCTTACCATTATAAACGATGTGTTGTACCATCAGGACATTCTTAAACATTCGCTTAATTTATTTGGTGCCGGGTTGTTTACCTTTGTAATGATGCAAGCTATGGCGCTTTCCATCCGTTTCAACAACTCTTTTGCACAAACCGAAAACTTAACGGTTGAGCTTAACTACATAAACCGAAACCTCGAAAAAATAGTTGCCGACAGAACGAATGCGCTTACAGAAGCCAACAGCATTTTACAAGAACAAAACGAGGAAATATCGCAGCAAAAAGAAGAATTAATGGTTCAGCGCGACGAAATTGAAATGCAACGCGATGCCGCACAGTTTGCCCACATGCAAATTGTTAAGCAAAACCAAAAAATAACCGACAGTATTTCGTACGCAAGCCGAATTCAGGCTGCTGTTGTTCCACCAAACCAACTTATGCACCAGTTATTTACCAACTTAGTTATTTATAATAAGCCTAAGGATATAATTAGCGGCGACTTTTATTGGAGCAAAGTAATTGACGGTAAAATTGTATTGGCAGTTGCCGATAGCACCGGACATGGCGTTCCGGGGGCGTTTATGAGTCTGCTCGGTATAACTATGCTTGCCGAATCGGTTAACCAGATGAAAGAACTTAAAGCCGGCGAATTATTGGGCGTACTTAGGAACAAAATAATTGAAGCTTTGCAGCAAAACAATAAAACCAACATGCGCGACGGTATGGACGTAGCGCTCCTGGTTATAGACCATAACGAAAAAATTATTCAGTTTTCGGGTGCACATAATTCGCTGATAATAATTAGAAACAACGAAATACTCGAATTTAAAGGCGATGCAATGCCTATAGGTTTAATGCGAAACCAAATGAAACGTTTTACCAATCATTTTATTCATTATAAAGAAAACGACAAAATTTATATGTTTACCGATGGTTATTACGACCAAATTGGAGGCGAACAAAACCGAAAATTTATGAAGAAAAACTTCAAAAGCTTATTGCTTTCAATGCATCAGCTACCTGCCATACAGCAAGTTAAAACGCTCGAAAGAACCCATTTGGAATGGAAGGAAAAAAATGAACAAGTTGACGACGTGTTGGTGGTAGGATTTAGCCTTTGAACAAATGACTGAATTAACCGAATTAAAGAATTAACCAAATTAACCTAATTGACCAAATTAACTGAATTTTCTAATTTTCAAATTTTCAAATTATTTACTCATTTACTCATTCAAAATTCGTCATTCAAAATCCAAAATTTATTAATGTCCATGAAAATAGAAGCCGAAACACCTGAACAATATATAGCACAACTACCTGCCGATCGACAACCGACAATGGAAAAACTACGCGAAACAATGCTGAAAAATTTACCTCAGGGGTTTGCCGAAACCATGAATTACAATATGATAACCTATGTGGTTCCACATTCGCTCTATCCGCCGGGCTACCATTGTGCGCCTGCTATGGCATTGCCATTTATAAGTATTGCTGCGCAAAAAAACTTTTTTGCCATTTACCACATGGGAATTTATATGGATTCGGAACTGCTCAATTGGTTTACAACCCAATTTTCAACCTATGGAAAAACTAAACTCGATATGGGCAAAAGCTGCATCCGATTCAAAAAAGTTGAACATATTCCGTTTGAATTAATTGCCGAATTGGCAGCCAAAACTTCTGTAGAACAATGGATTACGCTTTACACCAAAACATTGAAAAGCTAATAATATCAAGCTAACAAAAACTGTAATGCAAAACTTTCAAAAAATAATATTACTCGCTTTTGCTGTTCCATTTTTCACCTTTTCGGCACAAGCACAAACCCCCAACCCCAATTACAACAAAGCATTGGCCGACTCGTTGGGTGCCGATAATTACGGTATGAAAAGTTATACCTTTGTACTGCTTAAAACCGGTCCGGCAGTAATTGACGATAAAGAAAAACGTGCCGAACTTTTTAAAGGGCACATGGATAATATAAATAAAATGGCAAACGACGGCAAATTAATTGTCGCCGGTCCGTTTGGAAAAAATGACCAAGGGTATCGCGGAATTTTCATTTTTCACAACGTAACTTCGGAAGAAATAACTGAAATGTTGAAAAACGATCCTACAATTGTCGAAAAGATTTTTGTAATAGATATTGTGCCCTGGTATGGTTCGGCTGCTCTGCCTACGTATTTGCCCTTAGCAAAAAAAATTGAACAATTTTCACATTAATCTATTTGTATGAATACTGAAAAACAACAGCCGCCGTTTGTTTTTATTTTGGCTTGTGTTGCGCCTGCGGTAAGCCAAAATAAAAACAAATGGTCGGTCTGTTGCATATTATACACTTGTATTTCAATCATTTATGTACCATATTAGATTGATTATTCCAAGTGTAATTTACGAAAATAGTTTTTAATAGAATCCGATCGCCGGGTATTTTTTAGTGATTACAAACGTGTTCGTGTTCGTGTCCCTCTCCATGATGTTGTTCATGTGTTTTGCAACTTTCGCCACTGTCAACTACCAATCCTGCAATGAATTGTTTTACAAGTTCATTGGCATTTCCTGAGCAACCACGAACAACTTCTATACCTGAATTATTCAGAACATTTATTGCTCCGCTGCCAATTCCGCCGGCAAGCATAATTGTTACTCCATTTTGGGATAATGTGCTTGCAATGTTTGATTTACAGCCACAACCCTGTTCTGATTTTAACGTTTGAACGTCCACTATTTCATTATTGTCTGAAATAGTAAAAACAGCGTAAAACTCACAATGACCAAAATGGTCGTCTATTTGGTTATTTTTTGTAACCGGAACTGCAATTTTCATATTATTCTCCTTTTTTATTAATTGTTTGAAAATAGTTTATACGTTTTCCTTTGCCTTGTCCACAAAGTTTTTTTGAATGATGTCGTTTTCCTTGACCTTTTCCAAGTTCTCCAATTTGGTTCAATTCGTTTTCGGATTTCTTGCATTGTCCTAGTTTTCTACCCGTTTTTGGTCCTTGACCTTCGGGTCCGGAATGATTTAAGTTTGACATAATTAAAGTGTTTTATTTATGTTTATATACCTACAATTCATTTTCAATCTTTTTTAATTAAATTTAGATTTATCAATTCATCAGTACCATATATGTTACATACCGAACATTTTATATGGTTTTCAATACCTTCAATTAATCTGAAACATTTTTTGCATTTATACCAATCTTTCGCAAATTCAAAATTTCCATCTTGTTTGATTATAGATTTGCCTTCTACAAATACTTAGGCTATTTTGAATAAAGCACTATTATAAATTCTCGTCAGTGTTGGGCGTAAAATTTCCATTCTTTCGGCTGCGTCGTCTTGCGAAAGATTGTCATAGTTTACTAATTTAATCGTCTCGTATTCATCATATTGCATAATATTCTTTTCTGTATCGCAAATCGCAATACCAAAAAGTTTAAAACCTTGCATTTTAGGCAAATTACAAACTTTTCTGCTTTTCTGTGGACGTCGCATTTTTTAATATTTTAAATAATTGAACTATTTCAGGATACATTAAATATCCGAAAAATAATGCAGATATACCTAAAATTATTTCACCAAAAATGCAATAAGGTCCACAATAAAAATCATTACCGAACCCAAACAAACAAGTTCCACAACCTATGATGACCATTAAAATATAGTCAGCAAAAAGTATTATTGGCAATACCAAGAATACTTTAATAACGATTGAATTTTTCATAATTGAAATTATTAGTGTTGAATATTATTACACAAAGATAATGAACCTACGTTCATAATCCAAATATTTTGGTATCTATTTGCAAATTATTTTGAACGTAGGTTCATTATCAATCAATTAAAATTTTGATATTCAAATGGAAATAAAAGAACGTTTAGAAAAATCAGAAACAAGACAGTTTAACGTGATATTTCCAATCACTTTAAATGCACATGAAACTTTATTTGGTGGAACTGCGATGCAATGAATGGACGCAGTGGCATATTTGGAAGCTTTACAAGAAGGTGCAACCATAACCATGTCGTTGGAAAAAACGTTTTGGAATGCGCTTTTTGGAATGCTTATTGATAAATTTGGAATTGCATGGATGGTTAATTACGATTTTTCGCAAGAATAACCGCGGGTTAGCCATAAAAAGTGCAACATTTTTATTCATTACATCGTAACTTAAAGAACATAAGCCAAATTAATTTTATGCAAATGCGCTTTATTTACTAATAATTCAATATTTTATCTACTTTTATCAGTTATCGAAAAAAAAACAAATGCGCAACGAATAAATTTTGTTTTATTTTTTTCAGTAACTATATTTACCAAAAATTACGACTATGGAAAACTTTATTATACCGCTTACAAAAAAAACACCGAAAGTTGAATTTCTTACTTCAACCTGCGTTTTTACAATAGAAGGACGCTGCATACCTTCAGACACAGCAGCATTTTTTGAACCTATTATAGAATTTATTAAAACAATTAATAATTCGCAAGGAAAAACCATAATGCTCGAATTTAATTTGGAGTATATAAATTCTACTGCCACCAAATGGCTTGTTGCGAGCATTAAAGAGCTAAACGAGAAATACAAAAAAGGCGTACCTATGGAAATGAATTGGTACTACGAAGACGACGATACGTTTGATTTTGGCGAATTACTGAGCGATGTTGCCGATTTCAAAATAAACCGAATTAAAACTAAATTTTAGCCTCTTAAA